>NZ_JBIAZA010000012.1:82645-256619 GCF_042898655.1 Streptosporangium sp. NPDC000396 | reverse complement strand
TCATCCAGTCCATGATCGCCCATAGCCGAACCCTGCCAGACCAACTCCCTCTGCGCCCGGCGAAGCAGGGCGAACGTTGCCTGATGCGGCACTAGGCATGATGGGAGCCTCCGTTAACTTCCTCGTGGGGCTCGCAAGCTTCCGGCTCCGTTTCGGCGGCGGCCGGTTGGCACGAAAGGACGATCTGCGTGATCCGAGTGCTGCTGGCCGATGACGAGGCCATGATCCGTGCGGGAGTGCGGGCCATCCTGTCGGCCGATTCTGAGATCGAGGTGGTCGCGGAGGCGGGCGACGGGCGGGAGGCGGTCGAGCTGGTCCTCAGCCACCGGCCGGACATCGCGCTGCTCGACGTCCGCATGCCGAAACTCGACGGGCTGGCGGCGGTGGCCGAGATCCGCAGGGTCGCACCCCAGACGAAGGTGATCATGCTGACCACCTTCGGAGAGGACGACTACATCGCCCGGGCGCTGGGCGACGGGGCCGGCGGTTTCCTGCTCAAGTCAGGGGATCCCCGGGAGCTGATCGCGGGGGTGCGCGCGGTGGCGGACGGCGCGGCCTACCTGTCGCCGAAGGTCGCCCAGCGGGTCGTGGCGGTGATGGCCGAGGGCCGGATGTCCAGAGGCGCGCAGGCCCGGGAGCGGATCGAGGGGCTCACCGAACGCGAGCGCGAGGTGCTGGCACTGGTGGGCGCGGGGCTGTCCAACGCGGAGATCGCCCGCAGGTTGTTCATCGTCGAGGGAACCGTGAAGGCGTATGTGAGCACCATCCTGACCCGGCTCGACGTGCGCAACCGGGTCCAGGCCGCCATCGTCGCCTACGAGGCGGGACTGGTCACCTGACGCGGACCCGGTGCCGAAAAGCCCGAGTCACGCGGTGAAGCGTCTCGGGCTCAACCGTGAAAGTCCCTAGAAACCGAGATCTCTGACGGCCCGCGCGCGAGACGACGCCCGGGCCGATGATCACGCCTTCCTTGATCAATCAGGCCCGCAGGCATGAAACACCTCGCCGCACCCGGACATCTCCTCTGATGACACTCCCCCATGGAAGGGACCATCACGTGGGACCACCCGAGACCAGGCAGCGTTTCGAGGAGATCTACATGACCCACTACTCCGCCGTCTCCAGTTACGTGACCCGCCGTACCGTCTCCCCCGACGACATCGCGGACGTGATCGCCGAAACGTTCATGACCGCCTGGCGACGGCTCACCGACATCCCCTCGGGTGACGAGGCCCGGCTATGGCTGTACGGCGTGGCCAGGCGCGTTCTCGCCAACCACTATCGCGCGGAGTCCCGGCGGACGGCCCTGGCCATACGCCTGCGCGAGAACCTGACCCTCTGGGCCGAATCCGTTGTCGATCAACCTCATGATGCGGCCCGCGCGGCGTTCTCGCGGCTGTCCGACGAGGACAGGGAACTGCTGTCGCTGGTCGGCTGGGAGGGGCTCGGCACCGCCGAGATCGCGAAGGTCCTGGGCTGCTCCCGCGGCGCCGTACGCATCCGCCTGCACCGCGCCCGTAAGAGGCTGGCCGCGGAGCTGGCCACCGCCGAACTCGACCTCACCAGGTACGGCACGCGCGCCGTCGCCCTCGCCAAGGAGAGCTCATGACGACCGACCTCGACCGCATCGTCTCGTCGATCGCCCCCGACCCGGGCCCTGGCTTCGTCCCGGGCGCGCGTGAGCTGATGAACGAGATCATGGACACGGAGCCCCTGCCCGCTCCCGTCCGCCGCCGCAGGCCGGGCTGGCGGATCGCGTTGCCCGCGGTCGCCCTGCTCGCCGCCACGGTGACCGTTCTGAGCTGGACGTCAGCGCTTCCCGGCTTCGGGCCGAAGCCGGTGGCCGCGCTGGACATCAAGCAGGAGGGCGGCTACTTCGTCATCGAGGTGAAGGACCTCTACGCCGACCCGGAGAACTACGAGGCGCAGCTCAACGCGGCCGGCCTCGATGTCTCCCTCCGGGTCATCCCGGCCACCCCCGGACTTGTCGGCAGCATCCTGGCGACCGCCCCCGACGATGAGGTGATCGACGAGTTCAAGACGATCGAACCGGCCGGCAAGTGCGACAAGGTGGGCGGCTGCCCCATCGGGCTGAAGATCCCCGTCGGCTTCACCGGGACGGCCTACGTCACGCTCAAGCGCCAAGCCAAGCCGGGCGAGCGGTATTCGAGCTTCACCTCCTTCGACGCGCTCGGTGAGCCGATGCACTGTGTCCCCTACCTCAACAAGACCGTGGCCGAGGTGCGAGCGCTGCTCAAGGAGCGTGGCCTGACCATCCAGAAATTCATGGTCAGCGATCCCAGGAGCACGGAAGCGTCCGACTACGAGATGGCCTCCTCCGTTCCCGACTCCTGGTATGTCCACGGCGGCACCCTGATCGAGCCCGGCAAGGTCACGATCGATACCCACTCCACGCCGCTGCCGCCCGACCAGCTCCAGAATCTCAAGGAGGCCAGCGGGTGCTCCGGCCAGGCGGACTGAGCACCACCGGATATCGGCCGATGACCGCCCGCGCGGTCCCCTGCGGACATGACCGGGAAACAACCCGTGATCGTCCGTCATGCCTTCCGGAAAACCCCATCGGGAATTCCGGATCATCCGGTCGCGTGCTTGCCGATTCGGCTGGTGATCAGGTCGAGTAAGGAAGAAAACTCGGCCCCGATGGATTTGCGCTGCGGCGGATCGCCCACGTAACGCTCAGAGAGAAGTCCTGCGGCGGAGAGGTGGGCGATCACCGTGACCTTGGCCTCCGGGCGTGGCACGGATCCGGGCAGCCGGAAGGCGATCACGTCGAGTGAGTCGGTCTCGATCCCTGGATACAGGGCTTTCATGCGGCCGATATCGGGATCAGGGTCATGGAGATGCAGCCAGGTTCTGATTTCCGGAGGGAGACCGGTGGTGCCCACGTAAATCACGCGGCCTTCGAGCAGCCAAACGTAGACCCAGGATTCGGAATCGGCCAGGTTTCCGCCGTGGATACGCAGCTCTACCAGATCACGGTCCATGTGGGGATCTTGTCACGAATGACGATGACCGGCTTCTCTGGTTTCGCATCTCGCGGGACTGGGGGTTTCGAGGCGCCGGGTCGTCCCGGGTGCGGCTCCGGCGGGGCCGGGTGGCCGATGCGGGTGGGCCGTCCCCCGTTCCCCCCGGGCCGTCCCCGCGTTCCCTCCCGGGCCGGCGCCTCGATGGCCGCTCGGCATCCTGACGGCCCCGTCGACGAGGCCGCTTCGATCCACGGTTGACATCACTCCATCTGTAGTACTACATTCAAACCACTTCACACGGAGTTCTACATATGAGGTAACCACTTATGCGAAAGCTTGTTTACTACGTCGGCGTCTCCCTCGACGGTTATATCGCCGGCCCCGGCGGCGAGTGGGACTTCTACCCCCTCGCCGACGACATGTCGAGCTGGATAAACGAGCGTTACCCGGAGACCGTCCCCACCTTTGTCCGGCCGCACGCCGGGATGGCGGTGGACGAACCCAACCAGACCATCGACACGCTCGTGATGGGCCGCGGCACCTACGAGCCGGCGCTGGCCGTCAACGTGACCAGCCCCTACTCCCACGTGCGTCAGTACGTCGTGTCCACCACCCTGGGCGAGATCGCCGACCCGTCGGTCGAGCTGGTCACCGGCGACCCGGTCGAGCTGGTCCGCAAGCTCAAGGCCGAGGACACGGGAAAGAACATCTGGCTGGCCGGAGGCGGCAAGCTGGCCGCGACCCTGCTGCCGGAGATCGACGAACTGGTCATCAAGAGCTACCCGGTGGTCGCCGGTGCGGGTGTGCCCGCCTTCTCCGGAGGGTTCAACCCGACCCTGTTCACCCCCACCCGGACCGAAACCTTCAGCAACCACGCCCGCGTCACCTGGTTCACCCGCGCTACGAACTGAGCGGCCGGTGGTGACGTGAGGTGTTCAGGCCGTCAAGGGACCGCGTAGCCCGGGATGGACGGCCAGCGTACGGTCAGCACCACCGATTCCTCCTCGGCGTACCACGAATGATCGACGCCGTGACCCCACACGACATAGTCGCCCTGCCTGGCCAGCAGGACGCTGCGTTCCGGCAGCTCCACCCGGAAACGGCCGCTGATCAGCATGAGCAGGGCGGTTCGCTTCTCCTCGGTGACCCACTGCGCGCGTTCGTCGCCGCGGGGGTGCACGCCCCACTTGATCTCGACGTCTTCACTGTGCCGGATGTCTCCGGCAGGTCTGAAGTGCCCGAGCAGCCAGCCCCGGTCGCCGCTCGCGTCCACGGCCGCGTTGCCCACGTACACGTTCTCAGTCACGAGCCGTGACGGTAGCAGCGCGACCGTCAAAGATGGATTCACGTGAAACATTCGCGCATATGACGCGTGTCCGGTGCGGCGAATGATCCGTGGTGCCAGGGGTGATCGGAGAGGCGAGCCTCCGGTGGGGCCGCGCCGTCAGGAGGACGGCCGGAACCGCTCGGCCAGCCGCTGGATCGCCCGCTCGTTCGCCCGCCGTACCAGGATGGGAACGAGCGCGGCGCGACCCGGCACGCGCACCCCGCCGGTGGCGGCGAACAGGGTGCCGCCTGGCGCGGGGGTCGCGGCCAGGCCGATCATCAGGAACCGGCTCTGCATCCAGCACCAGCCCGGCCGCAGGTCCACCTCGAATCTGGCCCGCATGCCGAAGCGGCTGCGGGCCAGCGCGATCAGCCGGTCGTTCTCCCGGTGCAGGACCAGCGACTTCATGTCGGGTTCGAAGGTGCCGAACTCCCCCTCCAGGTCGCTCGCCACCTCCCAGACCGCCTCGAACGGGGCGGGGATGAGCTGCGACGCGACGGCGGCGCCGGGGATGGCGGCGGCCAGGATCCGGAGCCGCCGGACCGGGTCGAGCTCTGCCACGGGCCAGGAGTTCATGCCGACCACGCCTTCCTGAAGTTGTCACGGGCTCGGTGCAGGCGGGACTTGACCGTTCCCACCGGGAGGTCGAGGAGTTCGGCGGCCACGCTCTCCTCCAACCCCTCAAGATCGCGGAGCATCAGCACGGCGCGGTGCTCGGGGGAGAGCCTGGAGAGCACATCCCTGATGTCGGCCGCGCACTCCACGTCTTCGCGGGAGGGAAGCTCGTCCAGCTCGACGGCGACGGGTCTGCGGCGGGCGATCCTGACCGCCTCCCGCACCGCGATCGCCCGTGCCCAGCCGTACAGCGCCGTGGGTTCGCGCAGCGTCCGCAACCTCCGGAAGATCGCGATGAGCGCCTCCTGGGCGGCGTCCGCACCGCTCTCCAGCGCTATCGGCCCGCAGATTCTGGCGACGTACGGCGTGAGCCGGTCAAGCAGTTCGTTCATCGCGATGGTGTCGCCGCGCTGCGCCCTCACCACCAGGTCCTCTATCACTTGAAAAACCCTGACATGAGGTCATTCACCGGCTTCGGGCAGTCGAGCATCACCGCGTGCCCGCAGCCGTCGAGCATGTGGACCCGGGCGTCCGGCAGCAGCTCTCCGAACCGCTGCGCGTGTGCGGGGACCAGCGTGGTGTCCTGCTTGCCCCAGACGACCAGGGTCGGCTGCATGGTCTTGGGCAGCGCCGCCTCGGTCTGCCCCCAGTCCAGTCCGCGTTCCAGCAGGTAGTTCGACTCCAGATTGTCGAGGCGCGTGTTCGTCGCCCAGAATCCCTTTACGAGCTCGTCGGTCACCTTCGACTTGTCCACGAACAGGCTTTCCACCCCGGCCCTCGTCGTCTCCTCACTGGCGAAGCCGAGGTTGGTCATCAGCTCCCCAATCACCGGATATTTCATGATTTCCCACGCCCAGATGTCGGGCTCGTCCAGCCCCGAAGAATCCAGCAGAGCCAGCCTGCCCACTCGTTCGGGGTGCCGCTGGGCATAGGCGAGCGCCCAGCCGCCGCTCCAGGAGTTCCCGGCGAGCCCCACCCGCTGCAGCTTCACCGCGTCGAGGAAGGTGCCGACGGCGCGGGTCATGCCGTCCAGATCCCAGGTGAAGGAGCGGTCGTGCAGTGTGGTGAACCCCTGCCCCGGCAGGTCCACCACGTAGACCGTGTGGTCGCGGGCGAGCACGGGCAGCTGCTCGCGCCAGGCGTAGACCCACGACGCACCCGGCGAGAGCAGGACGATCGGGGACCCGCTGCCCTGCTTGACGTAGTGGAACCGGGCCAGCGGAGTCTCGACGAACTGCGAGTTCACGGTCCGCAGGTACGGGGACGTGTAGTCGGCGGCCACCGCCGGACGGTAGCCGTAGGCGGTGTAGAGCACCACCGCGAAGAGCAGAGCGAAGATCACGCCGAGCGTGATGCGGATCCGGCGAAGCACGGGTGCCTCCCTCGATTGACTGTGTCGACAAGGAAGAGGGGCCTGTGCGCCCGGACGTTCCACCCGATTTTCGTACGGTTCGCGGAGCATAGTGGCGTCCGTCCGGCGCGTCTGTAAGGCGTAGTCGAACAGTGGAGGTGATCGTGGACGCCGCAGAGGAGCGACGGTTCCGCGAATTCGTCTCGGCGAGATCTCCCGCGCTGATGCGCCTGGCCTACCTGCTGACCGGCGGCGACCAGCACGCGGCGGAGGACCTGTTGCAGGCCGCGCTGGCCAAGACGGTCATGAAGTGGCGGAGTGTGGACGCGCCGGAGGCGTACGTCCGGCAGGCGATGTATCGCCAGCAGGTCTCCTGGTGGCGCGCGCGCCGGGAGACCGTCGTCGCGACGCCGCCCGACCGGGCCGTGGCCGATGGCACGCACGGAGTCGATCTGCAGATCGTCATGCGCCGTGCGCTGGCCAGGCTGACGGCCAGGCAGCGGGCCGTGTTGATCCTGCGGTACTACGAGGATCTGCCCGAAGCCGAGGTGGCCGTCGTCCTCGGCTGTTCGGTGGGCACGGTCCGCAGCACCACTCATCGTTCCCTGGCCAGGCTGCGTGACCTCGCGCCCGAGCTGCGGGAGCCGTACGCGATCTTCGGGGAGGTGACGTCATGATCATCGACGAGCTCGTCAAGCGAACCCTGCATAACTGGTCGGACGAGGCACGGGTGCCCGCCGATCTGGCGTCGAAGGCGCTCGGGAGGCGCCGGCGTTCCAGGATCAGGACGTTCGCGGTGGTCGCGGGGGCGACCGCGGCCGTCGTGGCGGGTGCGTTCACGGTCCCGGCCGTGATCCAAGGGACCGGCCAGCTCGCTGTCCTGACCGATCCGAGCCTGTCCACGAAGACCGTGGGCGATCCAGCGTCCGGGCCGCCGAAGAGCCTGGTGGCAGCGGGCAGAACGGCGGTCTACGCCTACTACACCTGGGACCAGGAGAAGATCTCCGACAAGCGGCAGGTGCGGAAGCGGACCTGGTATCTCTATGACAAAGGTGAACAGACCTACCGGCAGACCCCCTGGGCATGGCTGGACGTCGCACCCGCCGGGGAGTACGTCGCGGTGCTGGAGCGGATTCTGGCACGGCGGGTCGGGGTGGTCGCCGCTCGCGGGGGCGGGGTCCGCTGGATTGACCTGGAACATCCGGCCGCGGCGGTGCGCTGGTCTCCCGACGGGAGGAGGCTGCTGGTCACGAACTACGGCGGTAACCCTGACGAGTTCTTTGTCCCAGTGAACGGGCGCCAGCCGGTGCCCTCGACCAGGACCGGCTACACCATTGTGGACCTGGGCAGCGGACAGGCCGTGTTCCATCCGTTGAAGCCGAATGGTGACAACTGGTTCAGCAGCCGCCTGGACCTCTCCTGGAGTGCGGACGGCACCCTGGTCTGGGAGCCCGTTCCTCGCACCCGGGCCGGCACCAAAAGGTTCTACGACCTGAGCGGGAAGCCGAGGTCGGCGCCGCCGGGTGTGGCGGAGACCTATCTGGAAGCCGGGGTGTCACCCGGCGGCCGGTGGCTCGTGACCGACAGTCCGGTCAATACCGCGTTCTCCGGGGTGAAGGACATGAGGACGGGCAAGACGAGGCCGATCCAGATGGTCGAGGGCTACTGGATCTACGCGCCCGTCGCCTGGGCGGACGACGACCACATGATCGCGTGGGGGTGTGGCCCCACGGGGACCGGCTGTGACGGCACTGCCCGCAACCGTTTGGTTCTGATCGACGTGGACGGCAAGAAGGCGGTGCCGCTCACCGGCTACCGCACGGTGCCGCTCACCGGCTACCGCCAGGACAGCCGGAAGCCCGGCCAGTGGGAGCCGATCTTCTCCCGCCGCTGAGCGACCGCGCGTGAGCCGTACAAGATCTTCATCTTCGTACGGCTCGCGTACGGCTCGCGGGGCGTGGCGGCAGCCGCCCGGCGTGTCCGTGGGACGCGGCGCGGCGGAAAATCCATCGCGATACGGTGAGGCGCGATTCTAGGCTGCGGATCATGACAGTCGAGTGGGTGCCACTGACGAAGAACGACGCGAACACGTGGGCGGAACTGCTCGCCGCGGTCGAGGCCGTGGACCAGGTCGGAGAGAACTACGGGGCCGACGACCTCGCCGAAGACCTCGGCAACCCCCTGGTCGACCTGGCCGAGGGCACCCTGGCCGCCTGGGACGGCGACAGGATGGTGGCCTTCGGCCTCATCTTCTGCCGCCCCGCCGCCGACCCCGCCCACCAAATGACCTTCTGGGGGGCGGTCCACCCGGACCACCGCCGTCATGGCCTCGGCGGGCACCTGCTCGACTGGGCGGTCCGGAGCGCGCCGGTGCTGCACGAACGCCGCTTCCCCGGTCGGCCTCTCGAACTCCACGTCCATGCGTTCGACCGCAACGAGGGGGCCAGGGCCTTGGCCGCCGCGGCGGGCATGACCCCTGTCCGGTGGTTCTACGGCATGCAGTGCGATCTCGGCACGGAACCGCCCGTGATCGCCCTGCCCGCCGGGCTGGAGATCGTCACCTACCGGGAGGACCTCGCCGAGGCCGCCCGAGAGGTCCGCAACGCCGCCTTCACCGACCACTGGGGCAGCGTCCCGCACACCCCGGAGAGCTGGAAGAGCAACATCGTCGGCGCGCGGGCCTTCCGTCCCGAGGGCTCCTTCCTCGTCCAGGACGGGGCAGGCAGGAGTGTGGCGGTGCTGCTCACCCACTACTTCGAGGCCGACACCGAGAGCACCGGAGTCCGCGAGGCATGGATCCAGATCATCGGCACCCTGCGCGAGTGGCGGGGCAAGGGCGTGGCGAGCGCGCTGCTGGCTCACGCCCTGACCGAGTTCCGCGCCCAGGGCTACGGGAAGGCCGGACTGGGCGTGGACGCCGACAACCCGACCGGCGCCCTGGGCGTCTACACCCGCGCGGGGTTCGAGGTCGAGCACCGCACGACGACCTACGCGCTCCCGCTCGGCTGAGGCCGTCCGCACCGGGCCCGAGCGCCGTCGCCGGATCAGCCGAGGCGGATGACGCCCCTGGAAACCTTGATCTTCCTGCGGGACAGCGCGCGCTCGGCCGGGCCCCTGGCCACGGAGCCGTCGGAGATGCGGAACCTGCTGCCGTGGCAGGGGCAGTTGATGGTGCCGTTCTTGACGGTGGCGACCGTGCAGCCCTGGTGGGTGCACGTGGCGCTGAAGGCCCGGAAGGTGCCCCGGGTGGGCTGGGTGACCACCACCCGCCTGCTCTTGATGACCACCCCGCCGCCGACGGGGATGCTCTTGGTCTTGGCGAGGACGGGTCCGGCGGCGTCCTCGGCGGCCTCGGCGGGGCGCACCCACGCGACGGCGGAGGAGACGAGGGCGGCGGCACCTCCCGCGAGGCTCCGGAAGATCATTACGCGACGGGTCGTGGACGGCATGGCGGGCCTCCGGGGGGTCCTCAATGAATCACGTGTGTGGTTCATATCACAGGGAAACGGGCGCGTAGCCATGCCCCGGGAGGGTCGGCGACGATATCCAGGCTGCCACCGTGTCGTACCGCGATGTCCCGGGCGATGGCCAGCCCGAGCCCGGACCCGCCCGCGTCGCGGTCCCGCGCCTCGTCCAGCCGGGTGAACCGGTCGAAGACCGCCTCGCGGTGCTCGGCCGGAATGCCCGGCCCGTCATCGCGCACATCGAGTACGGCCTCGCCCCCGTCCAGAGCCAGGCGGACGGTGACCGTGGAGTCCGCATGCCGTACCGCGTTGTCCACCAGGTTGGCCACCAGGCGGCGTAGCTGCTCGGCCGAGCCACGGACCAGCGCGTCGGCGGCCACCTCCAGGCCGACCCGGATCCGCGGCCTGGGCCGGGACCGGGCCGCCTCCTCGGCGGCGACCTGACCGAGATCCACCTCCTCGTGACAGGCCGGCTCGCCTGCGTCCAGCCGGGCCAGCAGCAGCAGGTCGGAGGTGAGCGTCTGGATCCGGTTCACGTCGGTCAGGGCCTCGGCCGCCAGCGGGTCGGGCGAGGCGAGCTCCAGACGGGTGCGAAGGATGGCCAGGGGGCTGCGCAACTCGTGGGCGGCGTCGGCGACGAAGCGCTTGTGCCGGCCGACGGCGAGCTCCAGCCGATCGAGTGTGCGGTTCATGGTCTCGGCGAGGCGGGCGATCTCGTCGCGTGACCGCGGTACCGGAACCCGGCGGTGCAGGTCGCTGGCGGTGATGTCGGCCATCTCGGCGCGGATGGCCGAGACCGGCGCGAGCGCCCGGCCGACGGCCAGCCAGGTGAGGATGGCGACCAGCAGCAAAAGCGCCGGGACACCCGGGAGCAACAGGTTCTGCAGGGTCTGCAGGGCGGCCTTGGTGCTCTCCAGGGAGGATCTGGCCTGCACCACCAGCGTGCCCTCGGAGGTGGCGACGGGCACCGTGGCCACCGCGAAGGAGTCGGCGGCCGCCCAGTCGTCAGACGGCTGGATGCCAAGCTGGACGGTCCCCGCCCTGAGGGGCGTGGCCCGGGCGGCTGAGGGCTGGGCGCCGAAGAACCGGGTGACCGCGAGCTGGGCGGGTTGCGTGAAGACCTTGACGTCCGGATCGAGGGGCGGTTCGGCGCGCTGGGCGACGGTGACCGTCGAGGCGTCGCTGATGAGCGCCTCGACGGTGGCGTCGGCGCGCCGGGTGGCGTCGTTGGACGCGCTCTCCACCAGGCTGCCCCTCAGCACGCTGACGAGCACGACGGCCGCGACGCCGAGCGCGACCGCGACGATGAAGGTGGCCGCCAGAGTGGCCCTGAGCCGGACCGACAGATGTGACATCTCAGGCCTCCAACCGGTAACCGGCGCCGCGTACGGTCACCAGGGACGAACGGCCGAACGGGGCGTCGATCTTACGGCGCAGCGCACTGATGTAGACCTCGACGATGTTCGGGTCGCCGTCGTAGGAGAAGTCCCAGGCCTGGGCGAGCAGCTCGCTCTTGGAGACCACCTCGCCCGGCCTGCGGGCCAGGCCGTGCAGGACCGCGAACTCCTTGGGGGTGAGGGCGATCTCCACGTCGCCCCGGCGGCAGCGGAGCCCGGCGGGATCGATGGTCAGGTCGCCCACCGAGATGGAGACCGGCCTGGCCTTGCCACCCCGGCGGATCAGCGCGCGCAACCGGGCCAGCAGCACCACGTAGGAGAAGGGCTTGGACAGGAAGTCGTCGGCGCCGGTGTCCAGCGCCTCGGCCTCGTCGTGCACCCCGTCCTTGGCGGTGAGCATCAGGATCGGCGTCCAGTTCTCCGCGTCGCGGAGCTTGGCGCAGACGGTGTAGCCGTTCATCCGGGGCAGCATGACGTCGAGCACGATCACGTCGTAGTCGTTCTCGCTCGCCATCCACAGCCCGTCGCGTCCGTCGTGGGCGACGTCGACGGCGAACCCCTCACCGGCCAGCCCGCCTTTCAGCAGTTCGGCCAGGCGCTTCTCGTCCTCAACCAGCAGCACGCGCATGCCGCACAGCCTGCCGCACCCTACCTAAAGCCAACCTGAAGACGATTTCTGCCGTCTTCAGGCTGGGTTCAGGTAGCGGAAGGGAAGCTGTGATCTCCAGGTTCGCCCGATGAGCTCCCACGAAAAGGAGAACACGCATGCGCATCCGCATCCTCGCCGCCGCGGTGGTCACCGCCGGCGCCCTGATGGCCACGCTGACCGGCGCGGCCAACGCCGCCGGCGCTCCCGCCCCTGCCCCTTCCGAGAGCTTCACCGTCCAGTGTGAAGGCGGTGGCCAGATGACGGTGACGGCGCGCAAGCTCAGCGACGCCGAGATCAAGGAGCTCGAAGGCGGCGGGCGGGCGGCGGAGGCCGTCCCGGCCGAGCGGATGGACCCGGCGAAGCTCGCCGAGCTGAAGGACGTCAAGGTGAACGACGTCAAGATCATCGCGGACGCCCCCGGCCAGGTGGCTCGGGCGGAGAAGGCTACGGAGGGGGTGATGGTGGAGGCCACGCCCGCGACCCCGCTCTCCGAGGCGACGGACGTCATGATCACCGCTGAGGCCTCCGGCCAGGTGACCCGGGTGGACAAGGCGCCCGAGGGCGCTCCGGTGCTCACCATTGAGGAGGGGAAGGCCCCCGTCCCCGGCTCCCTGGCCGAGGACAGGACGATCACCTGCGCCAAGCAGCAGAACTGATCGCCGGGGCTGAGCCGTACCGCGCCGCACCGACCGGGGCTGAGCCGTACCCCGCAGCACCGACCGGGGCGAGCCGTACCGCGCCGCACCGACCGGGGCGAGCCGTACCGCGCCGCACGAGAGGCAGGTACGGCCCGGCCCTCGGGAAAGCCCGGGAACGGGCTGTGCCGCACGGGGACCGGCGCGGCTCAGCCCTCGGGGAAACTCGGGTGCGGGCCCAGCGCCCAGTATTCGTAGAGGCCGTAGCCGACGTGGCCGGCGTATTCGAACCGGCCGACCGCGTCGACCAGGCCCCACATGCGGGCCGAGTCCTCCGGCAGGGTGTAGGTGACGCCCTGGACCGCCGGGCCGGGACCCTGATACATGCCGTGCTTCCAGTCCGGTTCCAGGCCATATCCGGTGCCCACCATCAGGTGGACCGGAAGGATCGGGGTGCAGCGCACGTCGAAGGGTTTCCCGCCCGGTGGGGAGAAGGAGATCGTCGCCTCCCGCACCTCCCGGGTGCCCTCCAGGTATTCGGGACGGTATTCGGGGCGGCCGAGATATTCCTCCTCGCCCTCCCTGCCGGACCCGAAGGCCCAGACCCGGACCGCCTCCTCCAGCACCCGGCGGCCCTTGTCGTCCTCCTGGACGATGCACAGGATGGCGTGGTCGTCGAACTGGATGGGTGTGTAGAGCCAGTAGAAGGTGCCCGGGTTGCGGGCCTGGATCCCCGGAGGTTCGGGCTCGCCGACCGGGCGGATGCCCCAGGAGCGGTCGCGGGTGCCCTGCCACCGGTCGGGGGTGACCTCGATGCGCTCGTCGCCGACCATGATGTGCCCGGTCCACCGGCCGGTCTGGGCCATCCGGGAGGAGTCGAACATCACCCGCTCCTGCCAGCGCACGAAGTGGCGGGGCTCCAGCGTGGCCGGGATCGTCGCCTCCCAGGTCAGATCGTAGGACAGGCCGTGCTCGGTGGGTTCGAGCACGATCCGCAGCCGTCTGAGCCCTTCGATCACCTCGACCCGGAACGGGCCGATCCGGGTGTCCATCCGGTCGTCGCCGAGCTCCCGGGAGGCTCGGACGACCCGGTGCAGGTTCCGGTGGCGCACGCAGGCGAAGGCGTCGGTCACGCCGAGGTTGGGGTACTGGCCGACGCCGACGATCAGCATCAGCTCGTCGGTGCCGGCGTGGCAGTTGAAGTAGTACCGGTCGTAGAAGTTGCGGTCCGACGTCGCGACGTGGCGCATCACGTCTGGCGACTGGTGGACGGGGTAGTCGTCGAGCGGCGACAGCGTCATCGGTGCTCCTCTGCCTGAGGAACACGTTCTAGCAAGCGCTTGGTGAAACAGTCAACACATACGAGTACGGCCCGCGCCGTCCGGGCGCAGGCCGTACTCGTATGTGTCAGGACGACTTCTTGGCGGCCTGCTCCGCCTGGGTCTCGGCCTTGCTGCCGAGCTCATCTGCCGTGGAGCTCACCTTCGACGCGACGTTCTCCGTCGTCTCGGAGACCTTGCTCGCTCCGGTATGGGTCTTCTCTCCCATCCAGCGGGACGCGTCGGCCGCGGTCTCCTTCATCGCCTCGGTCCACTGCTCGGCGTTCTTGCGATACATCGCGAAGCCGACGGCTCCGATCGCGACACCGGTGAGGAAGAGGACCATCGGCCATCTGCGCGACCTGGCCCTCGGCGCGGGATCGATCTTGCTGGCCGCCTGTGACAACATCGCGCTGACCTTGGGCGCGATCTGGTCCTCGACGGAATGGGCGGCGGCGTCCAGCCTCGGCGCTGCCCACTCGCGGGCAACGTAGATCCTGCCGCCGGCTGCGTCGCGGGCATGGCCGACTGCGTCGCGGGCGTGACTGGCCGCGTCGCGGGCGTGAGCGGCCATCGGACCCACTCGATCGGCGGCGTGTACGACCTGAGACTTCATCTGGCTCAGCCGCATATCCGGAATCAGATTCTCCATGTGACGCTTTCCAAATAGTGCAAGAGGCACGTTAACCTCCCCAGTCGTCGGGGCCCCGTTGCGTCCCCTTCCCGCTCGAAGGCGGCTCAATCATTACCGGCCGTGGGAGGATGCTTAGATGGGTCGGCTGCGGCCGCGGTCATCGAGACATCGCAAAGCCGCACGTTGCAAGGTTTTGAGCTGACGACCCGAAGGGGGCGGTCCCATCGTGGCTGAAAAGTTGATCGCGAATCTGAACACGAGCCGTGGTGTTATAAAGATCCTGCTTTTTCCGTATAAGGCGCCGAAGACCGTGCGAAACTTCGTCGAGCTGGCCGAGGGAACTCGTGAATGGGTGCACCCGGAGACCGGTGAGAAGAGCACCAGCAAGCTCTACGACGGCACGATCTTCCACAGGGTCATCGACGGTTTCATGATCCAGGGTGGAGACCCGCTGGGAACCGGCTTCGGGGGCCCGGGCTACACGTTCGACGACGAGATCCACCCCGAGCTCTACTTCACCCGCCCCTACCTGCTCGCCATGGCCAACGCCGGCATCCAGTACGGCCGCGGCACCAACGGCTCGCAGTTCTTCATCACCGTGGCGCCTACGCCGAGACTGAACGGCAAGCACACCATCTTCGGCGAGGTCCTCGAAGGCCAGGAGGTCGTCGACTCCATCGTCAAGGGCAAGACCGGCGCCAACGACCTGCCCACGGACCCGGTCGTCCTGGAGTCGGTCACCATCGAGCGTGTCCAGAGCTGATCATTCGAACGGCGGCCTCCGGCCGGAGGCCGCCGTTCGCGTGCGTGGGTGCTCGGGATCATGAATAGGCTGGCAGTCTGTGGATAACAGCACGGTCGAAGGGGCCATCGAGACGCCATGACCACCCAGCCACCCAGTGAGCCTGACACCGCCGCCGTTCCCACGTGTTACCGGCATCCCGGGCGTGAGACCTACGTGCGCTGCCAGCGCTGTGAACGACCCATCTGTCCCGACTGCATGCGCGATGCCTCGGTCGGCTTCCAGTGCCCCGAGTGCGTCGCCGAGGGCAACAGGACGGTACGGCAGGCGCAGGCGACCTTCGGCGGCAAGGTGGTCGCCAAGCCCTACGTGACCTGGACGCTCCTGGGCCTCAATGTCGTGATGTTCCTCGCCCAGCTCGCCACCGATGGCCGGCTCACCCATGACCTGGTGATGTGGAGCCCCGGGATCGTCATCGACTCGGAGTACTACCGGCTGCTCACCAGCGCCTTCCTGCACCGTGACTACGTGCACATCGGGCTGAACATGTGGGCCCTCTTCATGGTGGGCCCCTACTTGGAGCAGGCGTTCAGCCATGTCCGCTTCCTGGCGCTGTATCTGCTCAGCGCGCTCGGCGGATCGGTGCTCAGCTACTGGGTCGACCCGTTGAACACCGCCAGCCTGGGCGCGTCGGGAGCCATCTTCGGCCTCTTCGGCGCGTTCTTCGTGGTCAGCAGGAGGCTGAACCTCGACGTCCGCCCGATCCTCGTGCTCCTCGCGATCAACCTTGTGATCACCTTCATCCCGGGGCTGAGGATCAGCTGGACGGGCCATGTGGGCGGCCTCGTCGTCGGCCTGGTCGTCGCGACCATCCTGGCCTACAGCCCGAAGGCGGGCCGCGCTCTCTTCCAGGGCGTGCTGCTGACCGGCGTCCTGGCGATCCTGGTGGGGCTGGTCATCGCCAGGACCGCCGTCTTGGTGCCGCTGATTGGCTAGGTCCCCAGGCTGTGGATAAAAGCTGTGGAAAAAGCTAACGCCAGCGGGTGGACAACACCACACCGAAGATGATGAAAACGAACCCGATCAGCAGGTTCCAGTTCGCGAGGTAACCAAGGAGAGGCGCGGTGGGCGCCACGTAGTAGATCGCGATCCAGAGGATTCCGATGATCCAGGAGGCGACCATGACCGGCGCCAGCCAGCGTGGGCTCATCTTGACCTGCTGGGCCGACGGCGGCGGCGTGTAGACGGCCTTCTTGCGACTCTTGGACTTGGGCACTGGGCTCTCCTGCGTCAACCCTGCGCGATCCGGATCGTGCGCAGGCTGTGTCAACTAGCGTAATAGCTGGTGGGCGAAGACCCGAGTAAGAATAGTCGGCACACATGGGACATGGCGATCCCACGGGCGATCATCACAGGGCAAACCTTGGATCAATGCCGTGACGCTCACCGGCCTGGGATGATCCGCCGTCACTAGCCTGAGCCCATGAGGGCCGCGCTGAGAGCTTTCGGGGAGCTGAGTGCCACCGCAGGCGTGATTCTCCTGCTCTTCTGCGCCTATCTCCTCTGGGGAACCGGTTCTTACACCGCCGGGCAGCAGGTGCTGCTGCGCAAGCAGCTCCTCCGGGAACTCCAGGAAAAGGAGTCCGGCAGGGTCCGGCCGGGCGGAGCGGTGGCGATGCTCAGGATCCCCCGGCTCGGCCGCCACTACCGGTACGCCGTTGTGGAGGGGGTCGGCTGGGAACAGCTGCGGAGGGGACCCGGCCACTACCCCGGTACGGCCCTTCCCGGAAAGAACGGAAATTTCGCGCTTTCTGGGCATCGGACCACGTACGGCGCGCCGTTCGAACGTATCGACGAGCTTCGCCGGGGTGACCCCATCGTGGTCGACGCCCGTGAAGGCCACTACACCTACCGGGTCACCGGCAGGCGCGTCGTCAAGCCCACGGCGGTGGAGTTCATCGCCCCGGTCCCCGGCAGACCCGGCCGCGAGCCCGCCGATGCCCGGATCACGCTGTCCACCTGCCATCCGAAATATTCCGCCGCCCGGCGGCTCGTCGTCTTCGGCGAGCTGGACAGGCGCGGGGACCACCGTGGATGAGCCGCGGATGAGCAGGTGAGTCGCGAATGAGCGGGTGAATCGCGGATGAGCGAGTGAGGAGTCACGTGTACGGCTGGATCTGGAGGATGCTCCCCGGCGGTTTCGCGGCCAGGGTGTTCGCCGTGATGGTGCTGACAGGGGTGGCCGCGGTCGTACTCTGGTATGTCGTGTTCCCTTGGCTCGAACCCCGAATCCCGCTCGATCACACCACCGTGAGCCGATGACCAGCATTCTCGTCGTGGACAACCACGACAGCTTCGTTCACACCATCGTCCAGTACCTCCGCGAGCTCGGCGCCGCCTGCGACGTGCGCCCGCGCGACCATGTCGTGGTCGAGGACGCGGCCGGCTTCGACGGGGTCCTGATCAGCCCGGGTCCGGGCACCCCCGAGGACGCCGGGGTGAGCGTCCCGCTCGTCGGTTACTGCGAGGCCCACGACCTCCCGCTGCTCGGCATCTGCCTGGGCCACCAGGCCATCGCCGTGGCCCACGGCGCGACCGTGACGCGGGCTCCGGAGCTGATGCACGGCCGTACCAGCGCGATCGTGCACGACGGACGCGGAGTGTTCGCCGGGTTGCCGTCCCCGGTGACCATGACGCGCTACCACTCGCTGGCGGTCGTGCCCGAGACGGTCCCGGAGACCCTGGAGGTCACCGCGACCACCGGCGACGGTGTGATCATGGGACTGCGCCACCGCACCGCACCCGTCGAGGGCGTGCAGTTCCACCCCGAATCGGTGATCTCCGAGCACGGCCATCGGCTGCTCGGGAATTGGCTCGCGGGAATCGTGTAACGCCGCAGCCTTCTTGAACGACTACCCAGTGAGCCCTTCCGCCATCGCCCCCGAGTGGCGGAAGGGCTCACTTCTGTTCTGGGGACTTTGCGAGAGAACGTTCCGACGTGAAGAGGACCCCCGCCGAGTGGCGGGGGTCCTCTTCACATGGCCGGAGTTCAGCCCCCTCCGTTTTCGGGGGACGTGTCGTCGAAGATGCCCCCGTCGTCGGTCTCCGTCGGGTCAGGCTGCGGCTGATCGGTGATGGTCGGCTCCTGCGTCGGCAGCGACGGGTTCTCCGTCGGCTGCGGGGCCCGCCCGCTGGAGACGACCAGCGTGATCGTGGTGCCCGGCTGGAACTTGGCGCCCGGCTCGGGCGCCTGGCTGAGCACGGTGCCCTCGGGCAGGTCGCTCTCCTGCTCGACGACCTTGTACTTGAAGCCCGCCCCCTTGAGCGCCCGCTTCGCGTCCTCGACCGTGAGGTTGACCACGCTCGGAACCTCCACGGCCTCCTTGGGAACGTAGATCCGGACCGTGCTGCCCTTGGGGGCCTTCTCCTCGGGGGCGGGATCGGTCTCGAACACCTTGCCCTGCGGGCGGCTGGAGGCCTTGGTCTGCACGCTCACCTCGAACCCCGCCGCCGTGAGGGCGGCCTTGGCCTCCTCCACGGTCATGTTGAGCACGCTGGGGACCTCGATCTTCTCCTCGCCCTTGGAGACGACGAGCTTGACGGTGCTGCCCTTGGCGACCTCGCTGCCCTCCGCCGGGTCGGTCTCGATCACCCAGCCTTTTTGCATCTCCTCGTCGAACTTCTCGACCTTCTCGACCTTCAGGCCGAGGCCTTCCAGCGTTTTCTCCGCCCCCTCCGCGCTCTGCGAGGCCAGCGACGGGATCTTCACCTTGTCCGCCGCGGTGGTGTCGCCGGGAGAGCTCAGGAACATGTAGCCCACGCCGATGAAGGAACCGATGATCAGGAGCGGGATCAGGATCCACGCGGCCGTCTTGACCGCGGTGTTGCCGCCGCTCTGCTGCCGGCGCCGGCCGCGTTCGCCGCGCCCGACCTCCTCCGTGCCGTATTCGTACGCCGGGACGGCGGTGGTGCGCTGGGTGGCCGGCCCGCCGGGACCGGGAGCCGCCATGGTCCGGGTGGCCGATCCGTAGTTGTTGGCCAGCGCCATCGTCTGGGCGTCCATCGGCATGCCGGACATCGCCCGCTGGATGTCGGCCCGCATCTCCCCGGCGTTCTGGTAGCGATGCGCCGGGTCCTTGGCCATCGCCTTGAGCACGATGGCGTCGGCCCACTTGGGGATCTCGGGGTCGATCTGCGACGGCGGGATCGGGTCTTCGCGCACGTGCTGGTAGGCGATCGCGACGGGAGAGTCACCGGTGAACGGCGGCTGCCCGGTCAGCAGCTCGTACAGCACGCAGCCGGTGGAGTAGATGTCGCTGCGGGAGTCCACCCGCTCGCCCCTGGCCTGCTCCGGCGACAGGTACTGTGCGGTGCCGATGACCTGGGCGGTCTGCGTCATGGTCGCGGCCGAGTCGGCCATCGCGCGGGCGATGCCGAAGTCCATGACCTTGACGTCGCCGTTACGGGTGATCATGATGTTCGCCGGCTTGATGTCCCGGTGGACGATGCCGCCGCGGTGGCTGTAGTCCAGCGCCCGCAGGATGCCGTCGACCAGCTCGACCGCGCGCTCCGGCAGCAGCCGCCGGTCGGCCCGCAGCAGATCGCGCAGCGTGCGGCCGTCGACGTACTCCATCACGATGTACGGCACCGGCGCGCCGTCCGTCACGTCCTCGCCCGTGTCGTAGACGGCGACGATGGACGGGTGGTTCAGTGACGCGGCGGACTGGGCCTCCCGGCGGAAGCGAGCCTGGAAGATGTGGTCCCTTGCCAGGTCCGCGCGGAGGGTCTTGATGGCGACGATCCGATCCAGCCGGATGTCTCGGGCGCGATACACCTCGGCCATGCCGCCACGCCCGACGACGCCGTCAAGCTCGTAGCGATCGCCGAGGCGTCGGGGCTGAGTCATTTCCTGCACTGTCCCTTACCGTTCATCTTGGGTGCCGGTGAGCTCTTGAGCCACCGGTGTCCATCATCGACCCCTTGCCGCATCACGTCTCCCCATTCGGAGGGGTTGTGTTCTCCGGTTCGGGAGTGGTGCTCGGTGTGAGGCTCGGTGTCGCCGTCGGCGCGGTGGGCGTCGGAGTCGAGGTCGTCGGGCTGGGGCTGGGTGATGGCGACTGGGTCGGCTTGGTCGGCCGGGTGCTGGGCGTGGCCGATGTGCTTACCGTAGCGGACGGCGTAGGCGAAGGGCGGAGCGACTTCGTCGGCGAAGCCGGTGGCCTGCTCCTCACCGTTTTGGTCTTGCTCGTCCGGGGGGTTGGGGTCTTGACGGTCGGACTCAGCGGAGCGGTCGGCTTCTCCGAGCCGCTGGTGCCGTTGTGATCCCCCAGATTCTGGGCGGCGAGCGTGCCCAGCCCGACGGCGACGGCGGCGCATCCCGCCGCGGCGACGATCACCGTCGTCCGGCGCAGGCCGCGCCGCCTCGGGGTGCCCTTCCCCGGCCGTGCCGGAGCCGGAACCGCACCGGTCGAACCCGGGCCGGAGTCGGGATGGATGGTCAGGGCGGGGGTGACCTCACGAGGCCACTCGGTCGCGGGCTCCGCCCGCCACCCCGCCGGATCGGTGAGCATGGCCAGGTCTGCCGCGCCCGCGGTGGCGAGCGACCCGCGCAGCGCGTGCGCCCGGTCGGCCAGCTCCCTGGCGCCGGCCGGCCGGTGGCCGGGATCCTTGGACAGGCACGCCATGACCAGCTCGCGCACCGCCGGCGGCACGCTGGCGGGCAGCGGCGGCGGGGTCTCGCCGATGTGCATGAGCGCGACCGCCACCGGGGTCTCGGAGACGAACGGCGCACGGCCCGCCAGGCACTCGTAGGCGACCACGCCGAGCGAGTAGATGTCGGTGGCGAAGGTCAGCGGGACTCCCGACGCCTGCTCGGGGCTGACGTACTGCACGGTGCCGAGCACGGTGCCCGTCTGGGTCACCGACGCGGCCTCCAGCGCCCGGGCGATGCCGAAATCCGTGATCTTGATCATGCCGGTCACGGTGACCAGAAGATTGCCGGGCTTGATGTCCCGGTGGATGATCCCCGAGCTGTGCGCGGCGTGCAGTCCCTTGGCGGTCTGGTGGATCACGTCGAGGGTGTTCTCGACGCTGAGC
This sequence comes from Streptosporangium sp. NPDC000396, assembly GCF_042898655.1. Taxonomy (NCBI): domain Bacteria; kingdom Bacillati; phylum Actinomycetota; class Actinomycetes; order Streptosporangiales; family Streptosporangiaceae; genus Streptosporangium; species Streptosporangium sp. NPDC000396. Next base: position 235,403 of record NZ_JBIAZA010000012.1, on the reverse strand, counting down.
CTGCCGTCGCGGGCCAGGATGGTCGCGAGAGACTCGCCGGAGACCAGCTCCATCACGAGATAGGCGACGTCGTCGGCTTCGCCGTAGTCGAAGACCTGGGCGATGGCGGGGTCGGACAGCCCGGCCGTGATCCGGGCCTCCGTGCGGAACCGCGCGCGGAAGGCCGGGTCGGCCGCCACGTGCCGGCGCAGCAGCTTCACCGCCACCTCGCGGCCGAGCAGCTCGTCCTTGGCCCGCCAGACCTCGCCCATGCCGCCCGCCGCGATCCGCCCCAGCGGGCGGTATCGGCCTCCGAGCAACGCGGTCATCTAATTCAGCACCGCTTCCATCACGCTCTTGGCGATGGGCGCCGCGGTGTGGCCACCGGAGGCGTCGTCTCCGGCGCTGCCGGCCTCGACGATGAGCGCGAGGGCGACCTTGGGGTTCTCGGCCGGGGCGAAGGAGATGAACCACGCGTGCGCCGGCTTGCCCGGGGCGGTCTCGGCGGTGCCGGTCTTGCCGGCGACGGTCACGTTCGGGATCTGCGCGGCGGTGGCGGTGCCGTTCTTGACGACGTTGACCATCATCTCCCGCAGCTTGGCCGCGCTCTCCTCACTGATCGCGGTGGAGAGCTCGTCGGGGTCGGCGGACTCGACCTCGCCGCCCTCGGCGTCCACGATCTTGTTCACCAGGTAGGGCTTCATGACCACGCCGTTGTTGGCGACGCCCGCGGCGACCAGCGCCATCTGCAGCGGGGTCATCCGGTTGCTGCGCTGGCCGATGGAGGCCTGGGCGAGCGCGGCCTGGTCCTCCTCCGGGCCGAAGTCGCTGGCCGTGACCGGCATCGGGATCTTCAGCGCGTCGCCGCCGATGCCGAACTTCTCGGCCTGCTCTTTCATCGTGCTGTAGCCGAGATCCATGCCGATCTTGCCGAACGGCGTGTTGCACGAGCGCTCCAGCGCGTACGACAGCGTCACGCGTCCGGAACCGCACGCCGAGCCGCCGTGGTTGGGCAGGTCGGCGGTGGTGTTGGGCAGGTCGAGCCGCGTGGGGGCGTTCACCTGGGTCTGCGGGCCGAGGGTGTCGTCGCTCTCCAGGTAGGCGGCCAGGGTGACCACCTTGAAGGTCGAGCCCGGCGCGTAGGTCTGGTTGATCGTCCGGTTCAGCAGCGGCTGGTCCTTGTCCTTCTCCAGCTTCTTGGAGGCCTGGTTGACCGTGTCTTTGTTCGCCTTGGACAGCAGGTTGGGGTCGTAGGTGGGAACCGAGACCATGGCGAGGATCGCCCCGGTCTTCGGCTCGATCGCGACGAGCGCGCCCTTCTTGCCGCTGGCGCTCAGCGCCTTGTAGGCGGCCTCCTGCGCCCTGGGGTTGATCGTCAGGTCGACGCTGGCGCCCTTGGTCTGCTTGTTGCTGAACAGGTCGATGCTGCGCCGGATCAGCAGGTCAGGGCTGGTGCCGTTGAGCAGGTCGTTCTCGGCCCGTTCGATCTCTTGCGTGCTCTCCGGCGCGAAGAAGCCGGTGACGGGCGCGTAGATCTTGCCCTCGGGATAGCGGCGCTCGTAGCGGTAGTCGAGGCTGCCGGTGTCGACCGACTCGGCGAGCACCTTGTTACCCGCGGTGATTCGGCCGCGCTCGACCTTGTAGCGGGCGAGGAAGTTGCGGACGTTGCGGGAGTCCGAGCGCAGATCATCGGCCCGCACGACCTGCAGGTAGTTGACGTTGATCATGAGCAGGCCGAACATGAGCAGGCAGGCCAGGGCCATGCGCTTGAGGGGTCCGTTCATCGCTGGAACACCTGCGTCATTCCTTCGTCCTGGATGGCCTGGGGCGGTGGCTTCCTGGCCGCGTCCGACATCCGTACCAGCAGCGCGATGAGGATCCAGTTGGCCAGCAGCGCCGAGCCGCCCTGTGACATGAACGGGGTGACCAGGCCGGTGAGCGGGATCAGGTTGGTGACGCCGCCGACGATGATGAAGACCTGCCAGGCCAGGATGAACGACAGGCCGCCCGCCAGCAGTTTGGAGAACGGGTCGCGGGCCGCGATCGAGGTGCGCAGGCCGCGCTCGACCAGCAGGGCGTAGACCATCAGCAGGGCCATCAGTCCGGTCAGGCCCAGCTCCTCGCCGGTGGCGGGGAAGATGAAGTCGGAGATGGCCAGGGGGATGCGCTCGGGATTGCCCTGGCCGAGCCCGGTGCCGAGGATCCCGCCGGTGGCCATGCTGAACAGACCCTGCATGAGCTGCTCGCTGCCACCGGGCTTGGTGTAGAGCTCCGGGTCTTCAGGGTTGAGATAGACCTCGAAGCGGTCGTGCACGTGGCTGAAGACCATCCCGGCGAGGATCGCGCCGCCGACGAAGAGCAGGATGCCGATCAGCACCCACGACGTGCGCTGGGTGGCGATGTAGAGCATCGCGATGAACGTGCCGAAGATCAGCAGTGAGGAGCCGAGGTCCTTCTGCATGACCAGCACGCCGAGGCTCAGGCCCCAGACGATGAGGATCGGGCCGAGGTCGCGGGCGCGGGGCAGGTCGATGAAGAGCAGCCGCCGGCCGGCCAGCGCCAGCACGTCACGCTTGGCGACCAGGTAGCCGGTGAAGAAGATGATCAGGGCGAGCTTGGCGAACTCGGCGGGCTGGAGGGTGAAGCCGCCGAGCTTGATCCAGATGCGGGCGCCGTTGATGTCTTCACCGATGATCGGCAGCAGCGGGGAGATCAGCAGGAGCAGACCGGCCGCACCCGCCGTATAGGTCAGCCGCTGCAGCGCACGATGGTCGCGCAGCACGATCAGCGTCACGCTGAACATGACGACCCCGACGGCCGTCCACAGGAGCTGGGTGGTGGCCGAGGCGCCGAACGCCTTGACCTGTTCGAGGCGATAGATCATCACCAGCCCGAGGCCGTTGATCAGCGTCACCAGGGGCAGGATCAGCGGGTCGGCCCAGGGGGCGAACTTGGCCAGCACCAGGTAGGCGGCCAGCATGAGGCCGCCCAGGCCCAGACCGTAGGTGAGCATGCCCGCAGGGACTTGCTTGTCGATCGCCAGCCCCACGTTGGCGTAGGCGGCCATCACGATCGCGACCGCGAAGGCGAGCATCGCCAGCTGGGCCACCCGCCGCTTGGCGGGCATGAGGACGGGCTCGACGCTTGGGGTGCTCATGTGTCTAATGCGACCTTGTGGGTTCCGGGGTTGCGGTGCCGCTCGGCTGGGAGGTGGAGGAGGTCTGCCTGTTCTTTCCGTCGTTGTTCTTGCCGGTGGTGGTGGTCTTGTCTTCGTTGCCCCTGTCTGCGGGCTTCTGCGTGGCCGTCTTCAGCTCCTGGATCTTCCGCAGGCCCGCGTCGACGTTGGGGACGGGGATGCCGTCGCGGACCAGACCCTGCTGGAGCGCACCGAGAACCTTGACCGACTCGGTGGTGCTCCGGGCGACCTCGAAGAGCTCGAAGGGGCCGAGATTGGTCTTCACGCCTTGGAAAACCACTATCTCATCCCCTTTCGCCCCTACGAAGTATTGATCTTTGAGCCATTGGTTCCCGAAGTACCAGCCTAGGCCGCTGCCGACCAGGACGACGCCTCCCACCGAGGCCAGAAACGGCCACATCCGACGACGCCTGGCCGGCCGCCTCGCGGCCCTGACGACCGGCTCGTCGAGGTCGTCGTCCGTGATGACCGGCTGGGGCATGGTGACCGCGGTGGCGCCGGGCGGGGTGTCCGTCACCTGCGTCCGCTGCCGGTTGGACCCGGCGGCTCCCACCACGGCGGCCTCGGCCGGGAGGGGGAAACCCTCGTCGACCTCCAGGACGTCGGCGAGCACGCAGGTGATGTTGTCGGGGCCGCCGCCGCGGTTGGCCAGGTCGATGAGCGTGCGGACCACCGTCTCGGGGTCGTCGATCGTGGAGAGCGTGTGATGCAGTGTCTCCGCGCTCACCACCCCGGACAACCCGTCGGAGCAGAGCAGGTAACGGTCGCCGACCTGAGCCTCGCGCAGGGACAGGTCGGGGTCGACCTCGCCGGTGCCGTCGAGCGCGCGCAGCAGGATCGACCGCTGCGGGTGGGTGGCGGCCTCCTCCTGGGTGATCCGGCCGTCGTCCACGAGTGACTGCACGAGGGTGTGATCGTGCGTGATCTGATAGAGCTCCCCGGCGCGCAGCAGGTAGGCGCGGGAGTCCCCGACGTGGACCAGGGCGATCCTCGTCCCGGACCACAGCATGGCGGTCAGGGTGGTGCCCATGCCCTTGAGGCTGGGATCCCGCCCCACCATCTCGTGGAGCCTGCGGTTGGCGTCGCGGACCGCGGTCTCGATGGCGCTGAGCAGATCACCACCGTGTGCCGCCTCGTCGAGGGACGACATTGTGGCGATGGCGACCGAACTGGCCACCTCACCGTGTGCGTGGCCGCCCATGCCGTCCGCGACGGCGAGCAAACGGCCACTGGCGTACGCCGAGTCCTCGTTACCTTCGCGGAGGAGGCCGACGTCAGAGCGGGCGGCGTAACGGAGTGCGATGGTCATTTGCGCAATTCGATGACGGTCTTGCCGATGCGGATCGGAACACCGAGCGGCACCGGAGTCGGGCGGGTGACTTTAGAGCGGTCGAGGTATGTGCCGTTGGTCGAACCAAGATCTTCCACGATCCACTGACCGTCCTGGGGGAAGAGCCGGGCATGCCGGCTGGAAGCGTAGTCGTCGCTGACTACCAGCGTGGCGTCGTTCGCCCGGCCGATGGTGATCGGCGTTTCCGAGAGGGTGATGGTGGTGCCCTGCAGGGGGCCACCGGTGACGACCATCTGCCGTGGCTCCCCCTTCTTGGGCTTGGCCGCGGGCTTGGCCGGCTTGGGGGCCTTGCGCGCGGGGACGGCCGCGGTGGTGCGTGATCCGAACAAATCTGTCCGGATCACGCCGACCGCGGCAATCACGAAGAACCACAGCAACGCGAGGAACGCGAGCCGGATCAGCAGCAGCGTGAGCTCGGACATGGACCGTCTGTTTACCTTTAATCGCGCCGGAAAACCAGGGTCGTTCGCCCCAGCGTCACGCGAGTGCCGTTCTGGAGCTCGACCCGGCGAACCGGCTGGCCGTTGACGAAGGTGCCGTTCGTGGAGCCCAGGTCGACCAGCACGACCTGCGGGCCTTCCACCCGCAGCTCGGCGTGGTGCCGGGACACGCCCGGGTCGACCAGCCGTAGATCACAGTCGGTGCCTCTGCCGAGCAGGGTCACCGGTGTGGTCAGGTCATAGGACCGCTGTCCCTGCGGGTCGTCCTGGGTCGAGACCAGCAGCCGGGGACGGCCCCCGAAGTTGTGTGACTTGGCCGGGGGAACGTCGCTCACGGGCTGGCGGATTTCGTCCTGCTCGACCGTGGCGCCCCGGATCACGCCGGAACGGATCCGGAACAGGCCGACGGCCAGATCGTCGGCGGTTTCGAAACGCACCCGGACGGGGCCCACGAAGGAGTAGCCCTGCTCCTTGGCGTACTCCCTGGCGAGGTTGGCGAGTTCGTGGCTGATGCTGTCCGCGTAGACCTCCAGGCGTTCGCTGTCCGTCATGGACAGCTCGACCACGAAGTCGTTCGGCACGAGCGTGCGTCCCTGTGCGACGATCGCCGCCCGCTCATCCATCTCCCGCTGAACCGCGCTGGCGACCTCGACCGGCTGAAGGTCAGATTTGAACGCCCGCGCAAACGCCCCCTCAACCAAGCCTTCGAGCCTTCGCTCGAAGCGCTGAAGGACTCCCACCGGGTACCTCCCTTCTTCCGTTCTATGTAGGTCACGGCCGCTCGGGGGCTCGTTCCTCGCTCTCCCGCATTCCAGCTCCCCTGCTCCGCGTCTAGGAGGATCGTATCCGGGTTCGTGGGTACCAGCCGATTCGTGCTAGTGTTTCGACCGCACCCAACAAGGGCGGGTGGCGGAACGGCAGACGCGCACGGTTCAGGTCCGTGTGTCCGAAAGGACGTGAGGGTTCAAATCCCTCCTCGCCCACTCGAACAAGACCCCGGTTGTGCGGACAGCGCACCGGGGTTTTGTCGTTTCCTCAAGAATCCGCGCTCCCATCGGGCCGTCCGTGGAGTCCGTGCCGGTCAGGCGATCATCGATCAAAGTATCCGTTCGCTCCGTTATAGAGAAGTCCCGGCCGTTGCGTGCGGTTCTTTTTGATTCTGGGGCGATATGTCATGCGTCCTCGTTCTAGCCACCGGTGCTTGCTGATCACTTTCGAACCGCTTGCACGTGCGCCGTGGCCTAGATCAAATTACGCTGACAGAGGAATCGGGCCGGAGGATCTTTCCGGCCCGATCGTTTCGCCTGCTGGAGGGTGTCCCGTAGATCCCCGATCGTGACGGAGGGGATCACGAGACCCCTAACGCGCGGCGAGAACCCGGACGTCCAGGAGCTCGCCGAGCAGGTCGGTGAGGCTCACCATGCCGGCCACCTCGCCGTTCTCGCCCGTGACGAGCCCCACATGGGCGTGGGCGTCCTGAAGGACGGAGACCGCCTCGGGAATCGTCGTGGTCTTCTCCAGCCGCGGCACCGGGCGGGCGAGCTCCGCGGGACTCGCCCCGGGCCGGATCAGGGCGTCCCTGATGTGCAGCACTCCCAGGACGTCGCCCGGCCTGCCCGAGTTGACCAGCAGGCGCAGATGCCCGCTGTCGGCGGAGGCCTGGCGCACCTGGGCCTGGGTGGCGTCCCCGGTCACGCAGGCGGCCTCCGCGATGGGCAGCATCAGCCGCTCGATCGGCTGCTGGTGGACCCGCAGGGCCCGGGTGAGCAGGTCGTGCTCGTCCCGGTCGAGCAGGCCCATCCGGCCTGACTCGCCGACCAGCATGGCGAGCTGGACCGGGGTCCTGGTGGTGGCCAGCTCGTCCCTGGGACGCACGCCGAACAGCCTGAGCACCGCGTTGGTCATGCCGTTGAGCGAGGCTAGCACCGGTCTGACCAGCCAGGTGAAACCACGGAACGGAAGGGCCAGGCCCATCGCGGCGGTCTCCGGATGGGTCAGCGCCCACGACTTGGGAGCCATCTCGCCGACCACCATGTGCAGGAAGGTGACCAGCGCCAGCGCGATCACCAGCGAGATGGGGACCCGCAGCGACTCGGGGAGACCGACCGCCGCGAAGACGGGCTCCAGCAGATGCTCGATGGCCGGCTCGGTCACCATGCCCAGGCCGAGCGAGCACAGCGTGATGCCGAGCTGGGCGCCGGCCAGCATCAGGGAGAGCTCCCTGCCGCCGCGTACGGCCGCGCGAGCGGTGATCCGGGTCAGCCTGCCCCCCTTGCCCGCGAGCTCTTCCAGGCGGTGCCTGCGGGCCGAGATGACCGCGAACTCCGCGGCGACGAAGAAGGCGTTGCCGATCAGCAGGGCCACGCCGATCAGCAGGGCCGTGACAGCGCTCATCGCCCGTCCACCGCGCTTCGCCCGATCAGGGCCGTGTCGTGGCCGCCCGCGCTCATCTGTGACGTCACCATCGTCGGTTCGTTCTCCTGGTCTTCCCCGGTCGTGACGGGTGTCAGCCGTACCCACTCGGGCACCCGGCGGTGTACGGACAGCACGGTGAGCACCGCGTCGGCCTCGTCGGCGCCGTCGCTTTCCAGGGGGTCGGTCTCCAGGGTCAACGTGACGGTGACCTGGTCGCCGGGCTCGGCCATCCGGCCGAGGGTGGCGAGCACCAGTCCGGCGATGGTGTCGTAGCCGTCGCTTTCGGGGAGCGACAGCTTGGTCGCCCGCTCGACCTCGTCGAGCCGCAGCGTGCCGGGCAGGTCCCAGGTGCCGTCGTCGTTGGCGACGACCCCCGCGGGTTCGGGGTCGTTCTCGTCGACCAGCTCGCCGACGAGTTCCTCGGCGAGGTCCTCGACGGTGACCACACCGGCGAGCCCGCCGTACTCGTCGATGACACATGCCAGGCCGTCGCGGGCGGCCCGCATGCGCTCCAGCACGGCCGGCAGCGGCAGCGAGTCCGGGACGAGCAGGGCGGAGCGGGTGATGTTCTCCAGCGGGCCGTCGGTCAGGCCCGACTTGAGCAGCTCCCGCACGCCGGTGACACCGACCACGTCCTCGCCGTTCTCGCTGCAGAGCACCGGATAGCGGGAGTGCCCGTGCTCGCGGATGGCGTCGAGCAGGTCGGAGATCGGTCGTTCGGCCCGGAGCAGCACCACGCGGGGGCGCGGCACCATGACGTCCTCGGCGGTGCGGTCGCCGAACTCCAGCGCGCGCTCAAGCAGCTCGGACAGCCGAGGCGGAAGGTCGCCGGCCGTGGCCGACTCGGAGATGATCCGGGACAGCTCCTCGGGGCTGGCGCCGTGCTCGACCTCCTCCACCGGTTCCACGCCGACCCGGCGCAGCAGGCCGGTGGCGGCGGCGTCGAAGAGCCGGATGACCGGTCCGGCGATTTTGAGGTAGATGATGGTCGAGCGGGCCAGGAACTTGGCCGCCGGCTCGGCACGGGCGATGCCGAGGTTCTTCGGAGCCAGCTCACCGAGCACCATCTGGATGACGGTGGCGATCACGACGGCCATCGCGACCGCGATGCCCGGCACGGCCGCCCGGGGCACGCCCGTGAGCTCCAGCCAGGGGCGGACCACGGTGGCGATGGCGGGTTCGGCGATGAAACCGACCAGCAGTGCGGTGACGGTGATGCCGAGCTGCGCGCCCGACAGCATGAACGACAGCCGCCCCGTCACCTCCAGCGCGCGCCCGGCGGCGAGGTCACCGGCGTCGGCCTGTTCGCGCAGCACGCCGCGGTCGGCGGCCACGAAGGCGAACTCCTGGGCTACGAAGAAGCCGGTGGCGAGGGTGAGGAGCAGTACGGCCAGCAGGCCGAGAGCCGTGTTCACCGGGCGGCTCTCCCGGTCTGATCAGCGGTTCCCGTGCGTTCGCACGGGCAGGTATTCCAGGTTCCCGTGCGTTCGCACGGGCAGGTACTCCAGGGGTCCGAGGCGGACACGATCATCCTTTCGAGCAGAGGCCGTTCTCTACCGTAACGATCCTTGAGTCGGTCGATGTTTCCCGATCGGCCTACGAACGCATTGTTAGTGGATAAGTACCCTTGTGTGTACTTTTCCATGGGGAAACCTTTGCAACGTGCCTGCGTGCGCTTGAACCACGACGTAGCGTCGATAATGACGTTCTCACTTTGAGATCAAGAGATGGCGGGGATACATCGTGGGTGACTGGCCGGAAGACGACGAGCGCACTCGTGCGTTGCGATCGCCCAAGCCCACGCCTCCGCCCGCGTCCTCGCGGGCGGGCGGGCAGTCCGCCCACCCGGTGCAGGGGCGGCAGGACCGGCCGGTGGCGGAGCCCGCTCCGGGGGCCGGACCGGGCGACACGAAGCCGAGGGCGACCTCAAGGGTCTACGGCAAGGCCAGGCAGGGTTCCAGCCCGGTCAGGCCGATGAAGGGCTCGGCCGCACCCGCCGGCGGCGGTTCCTCCGAAGGAGGCGGCGGCTTCTCCGGAGGAGGGAGGGGCGGGATCCGGATGCCGAACATCACCTGGCGGCCGAAGCGGCCGGGCAAGCTGGCCGTGCGGATCCTCGTCGGCCTGCTCGTCGTGCTGCTGGTGCTCGCCGTCGGCGGATATTTCATGATCAATTCAAGGCTGACCCGGATCGACGCGCTCGGAGAGTACGACGGCCGCCCGGCGGACACTCCCGGCACGAACTGGCTGCTGGTCGGCTCCGACAGCCGCCAGGGCCTGACCAAGGCCCAGCGCAGGAAGCTCGCCACCGGCAACTCCATCGGCCGCCGCACCGACACGATGATGCTGCTGCACATCCCCGACGGCGGCGACCGCCCGACGCTGGTCAGCCTCCCGCGTGACTCCTACGTGCCGATCGACGGCCACGGCCGCGGCAAGCTGAACGCCGCCTACGCCTTCCAGGACGGTGGCCCCAAGCTGCTCGTCAAGACCGTGGAGAAGGTCACCGGGATCCGGATCGACCACTACATGGAGATCGGCTTCGGTGGCTTCGTGGGCATCGTCGACGCCATCGGCGGGGTCGAGATCAACGTCAAGGAGAGCATCAAGGACCCCAAGGCGGGGATCGACCTGAAGAAGGGCCTGCAGGTGCTGGACGGCGGCACGGCCCTCGGCTACGTCCGCACCCGCGCCACCGGCGCCATCCCCGACTTCGACCGGACCCAGCGCCAGCGCCAGTTCTTCTCCGCCGTGGTGAAGAAGGCCGCCAGTCCCGGAGTCCTGATCAACCCCTTCCGATCGGTGCCGCTCGCGCTGAGCGCGGCGGACTCCGTGTCGGTCGATGGGGGCACCGGCGCCTTCAACCTGCTCTCCCTTGGCCTGGCCATGGGAGACAACCCGGTCACCACCGTCGTCCCGGTCGGCTCGCTGCCGACCATCAACGGCGAGGCGGTCGTCCAGTGGGACAGGGCCAAGGCCCTGCGCATGTTCGAGGCCCTGGCTCAGGACAAGCCGGTGCCCAAGGACGTCCTCGGCAAGTGACGGCTCGGGAGACCGGGGCGGCCGCGTTTCCGATGGAGGGCGGCTCAGCCGCTCGCGGCGACGGCTCCGGCGATCGTCGCGGCCATCACGGCGCTCATCACGGCGGAGTTGATGGCGGCGATGCTCTTGGCGACGGCCTCGCCGGCCCACTCGCCCTCGGTGATCTCCTTGATGCGCTTCTTGTCCGCGCCGGGGAACGCCTTACGGTCGATCTTGACCGCATGCAGGATGGCGACCAGCACGGCCACACGCTCGTCGGGATCGGCCCCGGACAGCACGTTCTGGACGCGCTCACGGATGCCCCGCTCGACGCTCGGGTCGCGTTCCGGGTAGCGGGTGCTGGGGAAGATTCCCAGGATCTTCCGCTGTTCCTCGTGCAGGACACCCTGCTCGGCCAGGCGGGAGAGCAGGCGCTTGCGGAGCTTGTTCGAATGAAACTTGTAGACCCACCAGTCGGGCTTGCGCTCCTTGGACTCCGCGGCGATCCGGGCCAGCGCCGTGTCGAGCTCCTCGTCCCCGAGGGGCGTGGAGTCCAGGACGGCGACCTTCTTGCCGACCAGTTCGATCCGGCCGTTGATGGCGAGTTCGGCCAGGAGAGAGCCGCCGAGCGCGGCGTCCAGCTCCGCTGAGCTGATCAGTTGTCTGCCCTCTTCCTCGCTGTAGGCGAGCAGGAGGACTTCTTCAGCAATGGTCGTCACTCCCCAACCCTACGGCGTAAGCACTACGTAAGCGTCGGAGGCCGATCCTCGGGATACCTTCGGCCTGAAGCAGGAGGTCACCATGAGAATCAAGAAACTGCTCCGTCATCCGGCCACCTGGGTGGCCGTGGCCTTGGGCGCCGTCGCCTTCGGCGTCGCCCTCTATCTGTTCCAGCCGTGGCGCCTGTTCACCACGGTCGAGGTGAACGAGGCCGCGCCGGCCGCGGTCGCGAGCCCGGGGGCCACGACCTCGCAGGCCACGGGCGCGCAGGCGCCGGGTAAGCCCGCGAAGCCGGCCGGCGGCCCGAAGACCCTGGCCACGGGGACGTTCGTCTCGCACGAGCACGACACCAGGGGCAAGGCCGTGGTCCTGAAACTGGCCGACGGAAGCCGGGTGCTCAGGATCGAGAACCTGGACACCTCCGACGGTCCCGACCTGCGGGTGTGGCTGAGCGACCAGCCGGTCAAGGAGGGCAAGGCCGGATGGTTCAACCTGGACGACGGCAAGCACCTCGAACTGGGCGCGCTCAAGGGCAACAAGGGCAACGCGAACTACGCCATCCCCGCCGGAGCCGACCTGGACAGCCTGAAGACCGTCACCATCTGGTGCAGGCGCTTCAGCGTCTCCTTCGGAGCGGCCGCCCTGGCCTGAGACAATGCTCTGCCTATGAGCATTTCTGCGGAACTCCACGCCATCGGCCGTCCCCTTGTCGAGGCGCAGCTCGCCCATCCGACGGTGGCGGGGATCGCGAGGGGAGACCTGGCGGAGCCGGTGTTCCGGTCGTGGCTGGAGCAGGACTACCTGTTCCTCCTCGACTACGTGCGGGTGTTCTCCCGGCTGGCCTGGCAGGCCCCTGACGCTCATCTGGGCGACCTGGTGGACCTGGCCCACGCCACCTTCCACGAGGAGCTCAGCCTGCACCGGTCGCTGTCGGCCGAGTTCGGCGCCGACCTCGACGGAGCGAAGAAAGGGCCGGCCTGCGCGGCCTACACCTCGTTCCTGCTCGACTCCGCGGCGGACTACGCCGACGGCCTGGCGGCGCTCTACCCCTGCATGTGGGGGTATTCGACCCTGGGCCGCATCCTCGCCGAGAACCCGCCCGCCGAGCCGCGCTACCGCGCCTGGGTCGACACCTACGCCCATCCGGGCTTCGCCGAGCTGACCGAGCGCATCGCCGTGATGATCGATGAGGCCGTGCCCGACCTGGACCGGGCCAAGGAGCTGTTCACCCGGGGGATGGCTCACGAGCTCGCCTTCTGGGACGTGCCCTGACCCGGCCCGCGTCACCTTCCGGCCGCCGGCGGAGCGCGACGACCCGGCTTCCGGCGGAAGCACGGCTGCGTCACCGGGGCCGAACCCGCTCACTACCTGGGCGTCACCAGGAATTTCGCCCTTAAAATCGGATCCGGGCTCGAAGACCGGGATACGCCGGTGCCGCGCGCCTCACCGGCGCCCGCGTGCCGGCCTTCACCGCCGGAGGCGTGCCCGCCGTACGGCATGCGGGCCGGAGCGGGGGCCGCCGCGATCGGCACGGAACGGCTGGATCCTCCTTAAGGGGATCTATGCATCCATGTCGGTGAGTTGCGGGCGGTCGAGCCACTTTGCGCCCCATCTGGTGACGGACTTGAAAGAATGAATGACATGACTGTTCCTGAGGTCGAAGTGCAGGCCGTGCCGGACGGCGCGTTCCTGCTTGACGTACGCGAGCACGACGAGTGGCGGGCCGGCCACGCGCCCACGGCCGTCCACATCCCGCTCGGCGAACTGCAGGCCCGGGTCGAAGAGGTGCCCAAGGGCGAGCCCGTATACGTCGTCTGCCGTGTCGGCGGCCGTTCCGCGCACGCCGCGGCCTGGCTCAACCACGTCGGCTGGGACGCGATCAACATCGGTGGCGGCATGCAGTCCTGGCACTTCGCCGGCCGTCCCATGGTCAGCGAGAGCGGCCAGGACCCGTTCGTGGCCTGACCTGACCCCTTGCGGGGATTCGCGGCCTGATTCACCCCCTTGCGCAGAGGGGAATGAATGACATAATTCAGGGCGAATTGTCTACCGCGGGAGCTCGGGCGCAAACCGGGCTGAGAGGGCGGAATCACGCAGAGGGTCGCTTATACCCTCCGGCGCGCCGCCGACCGCATGAACCTGTCCGGGTAATGCCGGCGTAGGGAGCGTTTCATGGCGCATGACGTCATCGATTCCAAGCATGCCGAGGCCCCCCTCACCCTCGACCAGGCTCCGCCGAAGACCCTCGGCATGCTCGACCAGGGCGCGTTCTGGGCCAACCTGGGCGTCAGCCTGCTCGGGTTCTCCTTCGCGCTCTACGTGGTCAACCCGCTGCTCGACGGCAACCCGCTCACCTTCACCGCGGCGCTGACCGCCTCCCTCGTCGGCAGCCTGATCGGCACCGCGATGGTCGGCCTCGCCGCGGTGCCGGGGGCGCAGACCGGCCAGCCCTCGATGGTGCTGCTGCGCGGGCTGTTCGGCGCGAAGCTCTCCTACGTCCCGACCGTGCTCAACATCATCCAGATGATCGGCTGGGGCGCGTTCGAGCTATGGGTCATCGCCATGGGCGCACAGGCGATCTTCGGGTCGTCCATCCCCTACGCGGTCTGGGCGATCGCGGCCGGGGTCCTGACGACCGCGCTGACCATCTATCCCCTGGGCGCGATCAGGCTGATCAGGCGGTTCGTCACGATCGGTGTGATTATCTCGGTGGCCTGGTTCGCGGTGGTCTTCCTCCGCGAGACCCCCGCCCAGACCGGCGGCTCCTGGCACGCCTTCGTGTCGGCCGTGGACTTCGTGATCGCCCTGTCGGTCTCGTGGGTGCCGGTCGCGGCGGACTACGCCAGGCACTCGCGCTCCAGCCGCGCCGCCTTCACCGGTGTCGTCGGCGGCTACACCATCGCCCAGGTGGCGTGCCTGGCCGTCGGCGTCTACGCGGTGGCGCTCGCCGGCCACGAGGTGGTGGACAGCCAGCCGACCGCCGTGTTCGCCCCCTTCGTGGCGGCCCCGCTCGGCGCGCTGTTCTTCGGCATCCTCGTGCTGCGCGAGACCGACCAGTCGTTCGCGAACGTCTATTCCACGGCGATGTCGCTGCAGAACCTGATGCCGCGGGTGGACCGCCGGATCTTCTCCGTGGTCATCGGCGTGCTGGCCACGGGCGTCGCCCTCGTCGTCGATGTCAACTCCTACGGGGCGTTCCTCAGCATCATCGGCGCGGTGTTCGTGCCGATGTTCGGTGTGCTGGCGGTCGACTACTTCCTGCTCGGCCACGGCAGGAACTGGGACACCTCCGAGAACGCGCCCTCCCGGTGGTCCATGGTGATCCCCTGGGTGCTCGGGTTCGTCACGTGGTGGCTGCTCGCCGCGCCGCCGAAGGTGCCGTGGTGGGCGAACTTCTGGAACGGCGTCAGGGAGGCCATCGGCTTCGTCCCGCAGCCGTGGATGAGCGCGGCCGTGGGCGCGTTCCTCGTCTCCGGTCTGATCACGCTCGGCCTCGGCGCGTTCCGCCGCCGCCTGTAGGCGGGGCGGCCACCGTACGGGTCGCGGGCGGTGACCCGCGAGGCTCACGGTGGCCGCTACGAGTCGCGGGCGGTGATCCGCGAGTCTCGCGGGCGGTGGTCATGAAGCCCTGTGGACGGTGGCTAGGAGCCCTGTGGGCGGTGGCTGGGAGCCGCCGGGCGAGTGGCTCCCGCCGCCGCCCTCTCGACGCGCAGCAGCCGCTCCTTGGCGGCGGCGCCTCCCGCGTAGCCGCCGAGGACGTTCTCGCTCTCGACCACCCGGTGGCAGGGCACGATCACGCAGACCGGGTTGCTCCCGAGCGCGTTGCCGACCGCGCGCAGCGCCCTCGGCCGGCCGATCCGCTCGGCGATCTCGCGGTAGGTGGTCACCGTTCCGTACGGCACGGCGAGCATCATGTGCAGCACGGTCCTGGCGAACGGGGTCGCCAGTTGCAGGTCGACCATGGCGGTGAAGGTGCGGAGCCTGCCGGAGAAGTAGGCGTCCAGCTCCCGGCGGACCGGGTCGAGCCGCCGGGCGTCCGGCCCGATGAACGAGCCGATCTCCCTGCTGACGCGCTCGAAGACGACGTTTTCGTTCTCGTAGCTGCACGCCACCACCCCTCGGCTCGTCACCGCGAGGGTCAGGCGTCCCACGGGGGCGTCCAGGGTGCCGAACGCGATGTCGGGGTGGGTTATCCCTATGTAGTCGGGCGAGGTCACCCGTAGCAGTGCGTCGAGGTCGCCGGATGACATGGCCCCACCCTTCCGTGTCCAGGTGTGTGGTGACCGCAGGGTATCGGACGGATCACCCTAACGAGTGTCAGCACATGCGGACGAAAGTGCCAAGATCAGGCTGGTTAACGCGGCACTATGGATGTGTGGGTGACAACAGGGCCGCCAGTGACGACGGCATCGGTCGCGCGGTCGTCGCCAGCGCGCCCAACGCGATCGTCGCCCTTGACCGGGACCAGACGGTTCTCACGTGGAATCCCGCCGCCGAGCGGCTGTTCGGCTGGTCCGCCACCGAACTGCTCGGCCGCCGTGCTCCGATGGTTCCCGAGGAGCTGATGGCCGAGCACAACGCGGTCCTGGAACGGGTCCGCACCGGTGGCCAGGTCTCGCTGCGGACCAGGCGGTTCCGGCGGGACGGCAGCCTGCTCGACGTGCGGGTGGACACCAGCGCGCTGCGGTCCGCGGCGGGAGCCCTGCTCGGCTACGTCAGCGTCTACCACCTGGCCCAGGACGATGAGACCGCCCACGACCGGGTCGCCCGCCGGGCGCAGCTCGTCCGCAGGCTCACCGACGTGGTCGCCGATATCAACGCCGAGCGGGAGCTGCCCGCCGTGCTCGACCGGATCGCGGCCAGCCTCGCCGAGCTCACGGGAGCGGACGCGGGCGGGTTCGTGCTCATCGAGGGCGACCGGGTCCGCCTCGTGGCCAGCCACAAACTTCCCGACTCGCTGCGCGACTCCACCGCCGACCTGCGCACCAGCCTGGTCGGCAAGCTGCTGCGCACCGGCAGGACCGTGATGCTGGAGACCGGCGACCAGGCCCGGCTGGACGAGCTGATCTGGTCGCAGCTGCCGGGCCTGCACACCATCGCGCTCGGTGTCGCGGCGGTGGGCGGCCGGCCGTACGGTGCGCTGTACGCCCTGTTCGCCAAGCGCAAGGCCGGTCACGTGGAGCTGGAACTGCTCGAACTGCTCGCCGGGCACGCCGGGATCGCCGTCGGCAACGCCATGGCCTACCAGGAGGCCGTACGGCAGCGCGCCCACGAGAGGGCCGTGTTCGACGCCAGCGCCGACGGCATCGCGGTCCTCGACGATCTGGGCCGGGTCATCCAGTGGAACCCGGCGGCCGCCGAGCTGACCGGTTTCCAGGCGGCCGACGTGATCGGCGGGCCGCCGCCGTTCCCGCTGCCCGAGCCGGGCGACAAGCTCACCCTCCAGCTTCCCTCCGGCGCCTGGCTGGACGTGCTCTGCGCGGAGATCGTGGAGACGGGCGAGATCGTGGTCGACTTCCGTGACGTCACGCGGGCCAAGGAGCTGGAGGAGGCCAAAGACCTCTTTCTCGCCACCACCAGCCATGAGCTGCGCACCCCGATCACGGTGGTCCGCGGTTTCGCCGGCACACTCGACTCGCGCTGGGACAGCATGACCGACGCCGAGCGCCGTGCCGCCGTGCACACCATCGCCGAGCGGGCGCGCTCTCTCGGCCAGCTCATGGACCACCTGCTGCTGGGCTCTCGCGCCGGGGCGGGTGAGCTGACGCTGAAGATCGAGGGTTTCGACCTCGCGGAGCTGCTCAGGGCCGCCACGCTGGGCCTGCCGGTTCTGTCGGACCTGCACCGGGTCGAGGTGAGCGTTCCCGCCGGCCTCCCCCTGGTCTCCGGCGACGCGCTCGCCACCGACATCGTGCTCGGCCAGCTTCTGGAGAACGCTTTCAAATATTCGCCGGATGGTGGCCTGATCAGGGTTGAAGCCTGGGTGGACAACGGCTGGGTGGTGGTGGTCGTGGACGACGAGGGCGTGGGCATCGCTCCGGCCAGCCGCGAACGCATTTTCGAACGCTTCGTCCAGGTGGACAGCGGTGACCGCCGCAGGTTCGGAGGAGTCGGCCTTGGCCTCTACATCGTGCGCAGCCTGGCTCGCGCCCAGGGGGGCGAGGTGACGGCGCATTCCCGCCCGGGAGGCGGGACCCGGATGCGGCTCGCCCTGCGCATTGCCGACACGCCAGGCGCCCTTACCTCATAGACACGCCGATCCGGTAACAACCCGGTAACGGAAATGCTGATCTATTGTCGAATGTGCACAACCTGTAATTGGGCTCCGGTTTCTAAGACCAAGCAACGGGGCATTTCGGTCGTACTGGGGTGTGTTCCTCAGGGGGAACAGGGATACGGGGAGGTGAGTGCGTCGAGCGTCGTTTTGTTGCCGTATGCACCGTCCAGCGTCGCCGTCGCACGCCAACGCCTCTGCTCTGACCTGCAGGAATGGGGGGTCTACGAGACCGCGATAGATGATGCGGTCCTCGTGGTGAGCGAGCTGCTGAGCAATGCGCTCCGGCACGCGCATCCGTTACCGTCGGGTCAGGTCAGGGTGGCTTGGCGCTGGATTGACGGACACGTTGAGGTTGCAGTGAGTGACGGCGGTGCCGCCACAGAGCCGCGCGCCGGACGGCCCACGCTCTCATCCCTGGGAGGCCGGGGGCTTGGCATCGTTGAATATCTGGCCACCAAATGGGGGGTCAGGCACGACGGCGAGATCACCACGGTCTGGGCGGTGGTCACGACTGTCGACACCGTAAGTAACGACCAGGTTTCCGTCCCCGAACCCGCCCTGCGGGAATGCGGATAGAAGGCCGTCCCGCCTCACCACGGTGAGGCGGGACGGCCTTCGTCCGGATCAGTGCCCGGTGAGGGCCGGGCGGTACAGCACCGCCCTTTCCGCGGCCGTCCACGCCGTGGTGACCAGCAGGTAGAGCCCCGCCGCGAGCGGCAGTACGGCCGCGACCAGCAGCGTCCCGAACGGCAGCAGCGGCATCACGTTGCGGAGCATCTCCGGCTGGACCTGATCGCCCATCGTGCGCCGCGCCCGCCGCGATGTGACCAACGCCACGGCGAACAGCAGGAGAAAGAGCCCGGCGAAGACCAGCGTGGGGCCGCTGAGCAGGCCGAAGCCCGCCACCGTGCTCGCGAACTGCTGCCCCAGCGGCACCCCGAACATGCCATGGGTGAGGAGCGCGTTCGCGTGCCCGGCGATCGTCGAGGAGGCGAAGGCCTGATACATCACCATGAAGAACGGCATCTGGGCCATTCCGGGAAGGCAGCCGGCCGTCAGTGAGGTTTTCTCACGGGCGTAGAGCGCGCCCAGCTCTCGCCGGAGCCGCTCGGGGTCGCGGCCGTGCCGCTTCTTCAGCGCCTGGACCTTCGGCGCCAGCAGTGCCTGCGCCCGCGCACCCCTGGCCTGCATGACGCTGAGCGGGAGCAGCAGGAGCCGCACGCCGAGTGTGAACAGGATGATCGCCAGCGCGGTGGAGTTCAGCGGCTGGGCGAGCGCGGCGATGAGATCGGCGGTGAACTCGATGACGGGGTCGAACATGGGGGCCCTTCTGAGCGGGATGGATTCAGCACAGAAGGCGCCCGCGATCGGGACGTGTCTACGCGGGCGCCGGGCCCGCGGACGGTGCTCTCGGCCGGGACCGCCCGGCCGCGTCGGGGTCGCGCTGCCGGACGAACATGGTCCGACCGGCACGCTCCCGCCTGGACAGCGGTGAGTCCTGCCCCGGCTCCGAGGCGACGGGCACCACACGCAGCGCCCAGGCGAGCAGGAGCACGCCCAGGCCGACCACGGCGGTCGCCGTCACGGCGCCGCCGCCGCCGTCGAACATCCAGACGAACAGCGTCTGGAGGGCGAGCAGTGCGTTCACTTCGAGAACTTGCCCACGATCGTGACCACGGCGACGACCGCGAAAGCCACCAGCGCCAGCACGAGCACGAGCTTGAACAGCCCGAACAGCGCGGGCAGCACAAGCCCGAAAACCACGTAAAGCGCGAGGATGGCGCCGAGGATCGCCATCACGGTACGACTACTCATAAGATCCACCGTATGCCGCAGGGCGGTTCGATGGGAGCCGCACGCATAACGATCCAGTGCTCACGGTGTGATGAAACCGTTTAGAGATCGGCCCTGCCCGGACCTACCGTGGAGAATATGAGCACGCGGATTCTGGTGGTCGAGGACGATCCGACGGTGGCCGAGGTCGTGGCCCGCTACCTGGAACGCGACGGTCACCTGGTCGAATGCGTCGGAGACGGCGCGGAGGCGCTCAGGCGCTCGCTGTCCGACCCGCCGGACCTGATGGTGCTCGACCTCATGCTGCCGAAGATGGACGGGCTCCAGGTCTGCAAGAAGCTCAGGGAGCGCTGGCCGGTCCCGGTGATCATGCTGACCGCGCTGGGCGAGGAGATCGACCGGGTCGTCGGCCTGGAGACCGGCGCCGACGACTACGTCACCAAACCGTTCAGCCCCCGCGAGCTGGCCCTGCGGGTGCAGTCCGTGCTGCGGCGGGCGCGCGGCGCCTCGGTGCCGAGCGGAACCGGCGTGCTCAGGGACGGCGCCCTGGTGGTCGACGTCGGCGCTCACGAGGTACGGCTAGGCGACGACCAGATCGTGCTGACCACCCGCGAGTTCGACCTCCTGGCCTATCTCATGCGCAACCCCCGCCAGGCCTTCAGCCGCTCCGCCCTGCTCGACCAGGTCTGGGGGTGGTCCTTCGGCGACTCCTCCACGGTGACCGTCCACGTCCGCCGCCTACGCGAGAAGATCGAACCGGATCCCACCGTCCCCCGGCGCATCGTCACGGTGTGGGGTGTCGGTTACCGCTACGAACCTCTGGCCGTGCCGTGATCCCCGAGATCCTGGTGATCGTCGCGGTCGCGGCGGGGCTCGGCCTGCTGGTCGCGCTGGCGGGGCTGGGCGTGATGTGGCTGCTGCGGAAGCGGTCGATCGGGGTGATGCTCGCGGTGGTCGCCGTGGTGACCGTCGTGGCGACGGTGGCCGGGGTGGTCGCCATCACCCTGAAAATGATCATCGACGGCACGCCCCGCGACATCGTGCTCAGCGTGGTCGCGGTCGGCGGCCTGGTGGGCCTGGGGGTCGCGACGGTGCTCGCCCGCCGGGTGGTGGCGGCCAGCCGCAAGCTCGTCGCCGCCGTGCACGCGGTGCCGCCTTCGGGGAGGTTCGTCCCTCCCCAAGGGCTTCCCGCCGAACTCGACACCATCGCCAGGACCCTCGAACAGGCCTACGAGCATCTCCGCGTGGGTCACGAACGCGAGCGCGCCCTGGAGAGCGCCCGCCGTGAGCTGGTCGCCTGGGTCAGCCACGATCTGCGCACCCCGCTGGCCGGGATGCGGGCCATGGCCGAGGCCCTGGAAGACGGTGTGGTCTCCGACCCGGAGACCACGGCCCGCTACCACCGGCAGATCCGCCTGGAGGTGGACCGGCTGTCGGGCATGGTGGGCGACCTGTTCGAGCTGTCCAAGATCCACGCGGGCGCGCTGCGCCTGTCCCGCGAGCGGGTCGGTCTCGGAGACCTGGTGGCCGACGCGCTCGCCGGGGCGGAGCCGCTGGCCCGCGCCAAGGGGGTGCGCCTGGACGGCCAGGCCGATCAGGCGGTCCCGGTCGAGGCCGACGCCGGGGAGCTCTCCCGAGCCTTGCGCAACCTGGTGGTCAACGCGATCAGGCACACCCCGGGCGACGGCACGGTCTGGGTGCGGGCGTCGGTGGAGAACGGGGTCGCCTGCCTGTCGGTCGCCGACTGCTGCGGCGGCATCCCGGCCGACGACCTGCCTCGGGTGTTCGACGTCGCCTTCCGCGGCGAGGCGGCCCGGACCCCCAACGCCGACGGCGCGGGAGCCGGGCTCGGCCTGGCGATCGCCCGAGGCATCGTCGAGGCCCACGAAGGAGCCATCGACGTCGTCAACGCCGGGCCCGGCTGCCGCTTCGAGATCCGGCTCCCGCTGTCCGCCTGAGGCCTCTCGGCCCGGGGCGGGGTCAGGCGGTCATGTCTCCGGCGACCTCGTGGAAGGTCGCCAGGGCCGGGACCTCGCCCTCGGGCTGGGCGGGGACGGTGAGGGTCACCTGGGTGTCCTCGCCGTTCTCCCCGTTCTCGCCGTCGTCGGGTTCGATCTGCTGGCACGAGGTCGGGATCCTCGGGGTGCCGAAGGATTCCGCCATGGCGCGGAAGGTCGGGCACGGCCAGCGCCACATGCAGCTGCGGCACCGCAGGATCGGGTGCGCCAGGTCGCTGGTGATGCCTCCCGCGTCGCGCGGCTGATGCAGGTCGAGGAGCCTGACCCCGAGCGTGGCGAAGCCGAGCAGCTCTTCTCGCGCTCCCTCGAGGAAGTCGAGGTCTTCGCTGGCCAGGCGGGTTCTGATGGGGACGTAGCCCTCACGGTTCACCAGGCCGCGAAGCGAGTTGGCCGCATCGTGCCACGAGGTGGCCTTCTCGGTTCGGGTGATCATGGACTCCAGGTGCTCCCGGAGCCGCTGCCGCTGGGGATCCTCAGGAAGGTCGGTGTTCATTGATGCGTTCGAGCCCGTTTCTACTCAACGGCCGCCACTGTCGTAGCGCAGGGACGGTCGGGAGATTCCGGGTCTCCCCCCTTTCCGGCTAAGCCGGTGTTGCACAGTGTCAAGTTTCGCGCACTCCGGGTTTCCATGGGGGCGAAACAGGGGACAAAGGGCCGACGACTCGGTTGGTCGAGAGAACGTGACCGGAGGCCTTTGCGCCGCTAGTGTGCGGCTGTGGAGCTAAAAGTCTCAACTCGATCTCATGCCGGACACACTGTCATGGCTATCGTCGGCGAAATCGACCTATATACCGCGCCTGGTCTGCAGTCCGAGTTCGCTCGGTTACTCCAGGAGAGTCCGGCCACTCACGTGGTCATCGACCTGTCCGGGGTGGAGTTCTGCGACTCCACCGGCATGAACGTACTGCTTTCGGCGCTCAAACGGCTACGAGAACGTGGCGGAACCCTGGAGTTGGCGGCCCCGAGGCCGGCCGTGCGTAAGATTCTCCAGGTCACCGGCCTCGACTCGGTGTTCACCGTGCACGAGTCCCTGCCGGAGAAGCTGCTGACGGCCAAACCGCAACGATGACCGGCACAGCGGTGATCATCCCCGCCAAGGATGAGGCCGACCGGATCGGCGCCACCGTGACCGCGGCTCTGGGACTTCCCGGTGTCGACCTCGTCGTGGTGGTGGACGACGGTTCGACCGACCAGACGGGGCGGGTGGCCAAGGCCGCCGGAGCCCGCGTCGTACGGCACAGCCGGAACCGGGGCAAGGCCGCCGCCATGGAGAGCGGTGCGGAGGTCGTTAGCCTGTTCGACGGCGACAGCCCGCGGCACCTGCTGTTCCTGGACGCCGACCTGGGTGAGACCGCGCGCACGGCCGAGCCCTTGATCGAGCCGGTCATGGCGGGCGAGGCGGACATGACCATCGCCGTGTTCGCCAATCGCGTGAAACTGGGCGGCCACGGGTTCGTGGTGAAGCTGGCGCGCGAGGGCATCGAACGCGCCACCGGCTGGGCACCCTCCCAGCCGCTCAACGGCCAGCGCTGCCTGACCAGGGCCGCCTTCGAGGCTGCCCAGCCTCTGGCCCACGGCTTCGGAGTGGAGACCGCCCTCACGATCGACCTGCTGCGCAAGGGGTTCCGCGTGAGGGAGGTCGAGGTGGAGATGGCCCACCGGGCCACCGGCACCGACTGGAGGGCCCAGCTCCATCGGGCCAGGCAGTTCCGCGACGTCGCCCGGGCCTTGCTGGTCCGCAGGTAGGCGGGTCTCCACGGCCGCGCCCGCTCGTCCCTCCCTCGCCGTACTTCGGCGGGCGTCCGTGCCGTTCTGTGCTGATTCATGCTGCCCTGCGCTGATTTGCGTAGGTATGTCTGTGTAGCTGATCCACGCCCGTCTGCGTGGCGGCTCGTGCGGCGGTCTGTGCGATGGCTCGTGCGGCGGCCTGTGCGATGGCTCGTGCGGCGGCCTGTGCGATGGCTCGTGCGGCGATCCGTGTAGCGGTCCGCGCCGGTCCGTTCCTGGAGCGCGGGTGGCCGGCCTGAGTGACATCGCTCCAGGCAGTCCGGGCAACCCGGGGAGTCCGGGCAGTGCGCCGGGTGTGCTGGAATTTGCGGGTGACTCGGGATCTGCCAGTTGTCGACGAGAGAGGGGTTCCCGCGCGCGACATGCCGCGGGGGCTCGACGCTGCCGCGTTCGCGGCCGTCGGGCTGTCCATCGGGCTGACGATCCTGATCGGGCTGCTGGGGCCCTCGGCGATGGTGCCGGGGCTGCCCGGCCCGGCCTGGCAGCCGCCGTACTCGCTGGATCTGCGCCCCGACGGCCATCTGGTGATCGCCCTGGCCGCGACCGCGATCGTGCTGGGCGGGCTCGGCCTGGCCCTCGCTCTCCGGTCTCGGTGGAAGCCGGATCCGCGATGGCTGCTCGCGGCCGGCTGCGTCGCGGTCGCGCTGCTCGCCTTCCTGCCCCCGTCGGGTTCGGCCGACCACCTGAACTACGCCGCCTACGGCCGCCTGGCCGCGCTCGGCCACGACCCCTACGCCGTCACCCCCGCCGAGCTGCCGAAGGATCCCGTCACCGGCGCGGTGGAGGAGTGGGCGGGCGTGACGAGCGTCTACGGCCCGGTGGCGACCGCCGTACAGGCGCTGGCGAGTCTCGTCGGCGGAGACTCGGTCAGGCTGACGGTCTTCGTGATGGCGATCGTCAACGCGGCGGCCTTCATCGCGACCGCGCTGCTGCTGCACTGGTTCACCAGGGGCGATGCGGACCTCCAGCGCCGGGCGGCGCTCCTGTGGGCGGTCAACCCGCTGATGATCTACCACCTGGCCGCGGGGATGCACGTGGACACCCTGGCCGTCGCCTGCATGGTCGCGGCGCTCACGGCCCGCGGGGCCGCCTCGGGCCTGTTGCTCGGGGTGGGGATCGGGGTCAAGCTCAACGCCGGACTGGTCGCGCTCGGCCCGGCGTGGGAGTTGCGCCGCTCACCGGCCAGGCTCGCCGTCGTGGCGGGTACGGCCACGGCCACCGTGCTGGTGCTCTACGGCGTCGCCGGATCCCACGTGTTCGACCAGGTCGGCGCGGCCAGCAAGAAGGTCTCGCTGGCCACACCGTGGCAACTGGTCAAGACCGGGCTCCAGACGCTGTTCGGGCCCGGCGCCTACTCGGCCTGGATCCAGGCCGGCTCCCTGCTCCTGCTGGCCGGCCTGGCCTGGCTGCTGCTGCGGGCCGCGCCCCGGCACACGGCTCCGGCGGTCGCCGCCGCGATCGTGGTCGCCTGGCTGTTCGCCGCGCCGTACGCGCTGCCCTGGTATGACGGGCTGGCCTTCGCGCTGCTGGCCATGGCGTCCTGGCCCGCGCTTGAGGAGTTCATGGTGGCCAGGGTGACCATCTTGTCCCTGGGCTATCTCCCGGCCAGGGAGGCCCTGCGGCCGGAGGACCTGCTCTGGCTGAAGACCGTCGTCAGGGAGCGGGTGGTGCCGTGGTCCCTGCTGGCGCTGACGTTCGCTCTGGCGTGGTGGGCGGCGAGAGCTGGAGCGCGCGCACGCAGGCGGCCAGCGTCAGCGGCACCGCGACCGTGAGCGCCATCGCCGGGATCGCGATGCCCGAGTCGTTCATCAAGAACCCGATCAGGGCGCAGGTCAGCGTGCCGATCAGCCCGGCACGCAGCGCCGGGGCGAGCGCGTAGGCGCGGCCCAGCGCGGAGGCGCCCCACCGGGACGGGCGGTCGAGCACCAGGAAGAGGAACGCCAGGGCGACCAATGAGAGCAGGCTCAGCGACCAGTTTCCGACCGTGACGCCGATCATCGCGCCGAACTTGCGGCCGATCACCGTCCAGGCCTCGCCGTCCAGCACCTGCTGGACGAAGGAGCCCAGGTGGGTGCGCCGCTCGGCCGGTCTGAGCCAGTCGGCCACCGCGATCGCGCCGATCAGCAGCGCCCCCGCCGCGCCGACCAGGGCGAGCTTGCCCGGCGAGACCCGGCGGCCGGACAGCAGGATCAGGAAGACGGCCAGCCCGGTCAGGAACGCCGGGACCCCGCCGAAGTCGGCGCCCCACGCAGGCCAGCCGTCGGCGAACACCGCCAGCCCGCCGTAGAGCACGCAGATCCCGAACGCGAGAGCGCGCCGTCCCCGGGAGATCAGCCACTGGGCGATCCCCGCGAGGGCCAGGATCGTCCCGGCCGAGTAGACGGCGAAGGCGATGTTGCTGAAGCCGTAGAAGCGCCCGCCGGTGACGGGCTCGTAGCCGGTGACCGCGTTCACCTGGAGCCCGGAGCCGGTCATCACGTCGACGAGCAGGGCCAGGGAGGTGATCCCGGCGACCACGCTCAGGGGTCCGAGCACGTGTGCCCGCCACGGCCCGGCGAAGGCGAGCCCGGCGACCGCGCAGGCGATGCCGAGGATGGTCAGGATCACCGAGGCCATCGGGGCGGGGAAGGTCCACCAGGGCAGGAGCTGGGCCAGGAAGGTGGCGACGGCGATCGCGCCGCTGACCACCGACACGACCCGGGTGGCCGTCAGCGCCCGGGATCCGCCCCAGCCCCGCCGGATCGCGACGGCGGCCAGCAGGTAGAACAGGATCTGCACGGTCACGAACACCGCGAAGAACGGCCCCTGCACCTTCTTGAGGACCTGGCTGGCCAGATCCTCACCGGTCAGGTTCGCGACCACGCCAGAGGCCGGCTCCCCGGTCCGTTCGCCGTGCTGCCAGGCGCGGCCGACGACGCCGTTCGGGGCGTCCAGGCCGAGCAGGGTGATCACGGTGGCGGTCAGGTCGGTGTTGGTGACCAGCCCGTCCTGCCGGGTGGAGGCGGCGGTCAGATAGCCGTGCGGGTACGGCTCGCCGCTGGGGGACGGGCCCCGGGCGATCGCCACGTGCAGGTGGGCCGCGGCCGAGGTGTCGGACAGGCCGGCGAGCAGGACCGTGGTCTCCGGCGGGAGCCGGTCGAGGACCGCGCCCACCCGGCGGTCGGCGCTCGCCACCGCCTCCCGCCTGGCCTGGACGCTCATCGAGACCGGGGAACCGTCGCCGCCGGATCCGGTCTTCGTCCACGCCTCGGCGAGGTCCGCGGCCTCCACCATGATCAGCCTGTACGGTGCCAGGTCGCCGAGCTCCTCGATGGTCGCCGCATACTTCCCGACTTTTCCGGACCTGTCCGCTGCGCCGAGCGCGGCTCCCGGCCCGACGGCGGCCACCTTCTCCCCGGCGTCCACCACGAGCTGCCCGAGCTGCCCGATCACCGGCTTGTAGGAGGTCTCGGTGGTGTTGAAAGTCACCAGCTCCGGCCAGCCGGGCACGGCCGCCCCGCCGCCCGGGGCCGGACTCGGCGGCGAGGGCAGCGCGCAACGCGTCCCGGGAGCGCCCGCCCGCTGGCCCGCCGAGACGGTCAGCCAGCCCGAGACCGGGCAGGTGATGCCCCGGCTGGGCGGCGGCACCGCCCGGGTGGAGAGCGACGCCGCTCCGCCCTGGTCCACGAGCTTCCACAGGTTCGGCGTCCGTGACTGGTCCAGGTCGTTCCACTCCAGGCCGGGCACCCCGAGCACCACGACCCTGACGGGAAGCGGCCTCGTGGCCGAGGCGGCGGCCGTACCGGCCCCGAAGAACCCGGACAGCAGCCCGGACAGCAGGAGGAACGCGGTGACCAGCGCGGCCAGGACGGATCCGGGGCGAGGCCGTGCCTCGCGCCCGTCACGAGCCGAACCCATCTGTTCCCCCGCAATCCATAACGTTGGCGGCCGATTTCCCCAGCCCACGGTAGCCTGCCTGGTCGTGATGACTGGCGAGTCGACCATGACCAGGCGGCCACCGTGGGTGTGGCCGCTCGCGCTGCTGCTCATCGCGGCGGCGGTGGCCCCGCTGGTGCTTCAGTGGCTGGGCAACGTCGACGACCAGCGCCTGGTCGATCTGGATGTTTACCGTACCGGTGGCCAGATGATTCTGGAGGGGCGCCCGGTCTACGGGTTCATGACACCGGCGCCGCAGCTCCTGCCCTTCACCTACCCGCCGATCGCGGCGCTGCTGGCCACGCCGCTGGCGATGGTCTCCTGGCCGGCGGCGCAGTGGGTGTGGACGGCCGGCATCTTCGTGGCGCTGGCGGTCAGCGTCGGATACGGCTTCCGCGCCGTGCTGAACCGGCCGGCGGAGCCGGGCCGGGCGGGCGGCCTCCGGCTCCCTCTGGCGTTCGCGTTCCTGATGGTCGCGTGCACCTACCTGATGCCGATCAGGGACCAGGTCCGTTTCGGCCAGGTGGACATCCTGCTGGTCGCACTCTGCCTGGCCGACTGCGTGGCACGACGGCCGACGTGGCCGCGCGGCATGCTGATCGGCCTGGCCACCGCGGTCAAGCTCACCCCCGGCGTCTTCCTGATCTACCTGCTCATCACCGGCTTCGGCCCGGGCGCGCGCGAGGAGCAGCGCAGGACCTTCTTCATGGCCGCCTTCACCGCCGCGCTGCTGACCCTGCTGCCGTTCCTGGTGATCCCGGCCGACGCCGCCGACTTCTGGTTCCACGCCCTGCTCGATCCCGAACGGCTCGGCGCCAACGCGGCGACCACCAACCAGTCGATGCGCGGCATGCTCATCCGGCTCTATCTGCCCGCGGAGTGGCTGACCGGCCTGCTCTGGCTGGCGCTGGTCGCGGTGGTCGGCTGGTACGGCTTCCGCCACGCGCGCCGGGCACTGCTCGACGGGCACGCGATGACCGGTGTCGCGCTGGTCGGCCTGATGGCGGTGCTGCTGTCGCCGGTGGCCTGGATCCACCACCTGGCCTGGGTGGTCGTGGTGCTCGGCGCGCTGGTCGGCGACGGGCGCGACCCGGTGCGGGTCCGGGTGGCCGCCGGGGTCTGGCTCTACTACGTGCTGCCGATCCCCTGGTGGGGGGTGGCCATCAAGGCGGCGGAGATCCCGGTGCTCAGCCCGGTGCTGGGCAAGATCGTGCAGAACGCCTTCGGGCTGGGTGCCCTTGCCCTGGTCTGGCTGCTCGGGTCGTGGTTGCCGAGACGGCGAGAGGTTTTCCGGACGCTCTCTTGACCCGGCGATTACGCTAAGTAGCGTGCTGGCTACCGTTTGGATCGTCGTGGGGAACGTCGTGGGGGTCGTCACCGGGATCATCGGTGTCGTGATCGGCTTGCTCGCGTTGCGCGAGGCTCAGAGCGCGGTGAGAGACTGCGGGCGGGTGCTGGCCAGGCAGGCCGTCGGGGGCGCCGGAAGCGCCGGAGACCTCAAGGCGATCAGGGACGTGGCGGTGTTCCGCTACGACGCGCTGGAGGAGATGACCGGCCGGCTCTCCTTCTCGGTGGCGATGATGAACGGGCTCGGCGACGGGATCGTCCTCACCTCGATCAACAGCCGCTCGGAGACCAGGACCTACGTGCGCCCGCTGCGCGGCGGCAAGGGCGGCCAGCCCCTGTCACCCGAGGAGGAGCAGGCGGTGCGCGCCGCGAGGCTCGGGCTCGGTCCCGAGGTGGAGCCTCACTTCGGCAGGCGGTGAGCTGCTCCGAATATGGAATTCAGCACCCACTTTCGGACGACTGGCAGATAGCCTGTTGTCATGCCCAAACTCGCCTACCTGGGACCGGAGGGCACCTTCACCGAAGAGGCCCTGCGAATTCTCGCGCCGCAAGCCGAGCGCATGCCGAGTGCGAATATCAGTGCGGCGCTGGAGGCCGCGCGGCGGGGCGAGGCCGACGGCGCGGTCGTTCCGCTGGAAAACTCGCTCGAAGGTGCCATCACCACGACCCTGGACGAGTTCGCCTGGGGCGAGCCGCTGCTCATCACCGCCGAGTTGCTGCTCCCCGTCGAGTTCTCGCTCCTGGCGCGGTCGGACACCCGGATCGGAGACATCAAGCGGGTCTTCACCCACCCTGCGGCCATCACCCAGTGCCGCAACTTCATCGCCCGCGAGATGCCCGACGCCGTGGTGGTCGCAGCCCCGTCGACCGCGGCGGCGGCCCAGGAGGTGGCGCTCCCCGGCTCGCCGTACGACGCGGCCATCGCCGCGCGCATCGCCGGAGAGAACTACGGCCTGGTCGAGCTGGCCACCAAGATCGGCGACCGCTCCGACACCGTGACCCGGTTCGTCCGCGTGTCGCGTCCCGGGCCGCTGCCCGAGCCCACCGGCTCCGACCGCACCTCCCTGGTGGCCTTCCTCAACGACGACCACCCGGGCGCGCTGCTGGAGATGCTCACCGAGTTCTCCATGCGAGGTGTCAACCTGAGCCGCATCGAGTCGCGACCCACCGGCGACGGCATCGGCCGTTATTTCTTCCACTTCGACATCGAAGGCCACGTGGCCGACGCCAGGGTCGGCGAGGCGATCTCCGGCCTGCACCGGATCTGCGCCGACGTGCGCTTCCTCGGCAGCTATCCGCGCGCCGACGGCCTGTCGCCACAGGTCAAGCGCGGTACGGCCGACGGTGACTTCAGCGAGGCCATGGACTGGCTCTCCAGGATCCGCGCCGGCCAGGTCTGATCCGCGGGTCTGATCCGGGCCTCGGCGGCGCCGGGGGAAGGGTCGCGCGCGGGTGAACGGCGGACACGCCGAGGGGCCTCAACCCGGGAAAGCCCGGCAAAGAACCCGGGGAAGCCTGACGAAGGCGAAATAAGGGCGCGGGCTCAAGCCGTACATCGGTAGCCTTGTCGTGTGATTGACCTGCGTACCCTTCGTGAGGATCCCGACCGGCTACGGGCGTCGCAGCGTGCCCGCGGCGAGGACGACTCCGTCGTCGAAACGCTGCTCGACCTCGATGAGCGCCGGCGCGGTGCGCTGAGCCGCTTCGAGACGCTGCGCGCCGAGCAGAAGAGCATCGGCAAGTCGGTGTCCCGTGCCTCCGGGGAGGAGAAGGCCGCCCTGCTCGATCGGGCCAAGGATCTCGCGGCCCAGGTCAAGTCGTCCGAGGCCGAGGCCGAGAGGCTGGCCGGGGAGCTCGAAGAGCTGATCTACACGGTGCCCAACCTGGTCGAGGAGGGGGCTCCGGCCGGCGGCGAGGACGACTACGTCGTGCTGGAGGAGGTCGGCGAGAAGCCGTCCTTCGACTTCGAGCCCAGGGACCACCTGGAGCTCGGCGAGATGCTCGGCGCGATCGACATGGAGCGCGGCGCGAAGGTCTCGGGCGCGCGGTTCTTCTTCCTGAAGGGCGTCGGCGCCCGGCTCCAGCTGGGGCTGCTCAACATGGCCATGCAGCAGGCGATCGAGGCCGGGTTCATCCCGATGATCCCCCCGGTGCTGGTCAAGCCGGAGTCGATGAAGGGCACCGGCTTCCTCGGCGCCCACGCCAGCGAGGTCTATCACCTGTCCGAGGAGGACCTGTTCCTGGTCGGGACGAGCGAGGTGCCGATGGCGGCCTACCACGCCGACGAGATCCTCGACGGCTCGGCGCTGCCGTACCGCTACGCGGGATGGTCCTCGTGCTTCCGCCGTGAGGCCGGTTCGTACGGCAAGGACACCCGCGGCATCATCCGGGTCCACCAATTCGACAAGGTCGAGATGTTCTCCTACGCCCGCCCCGAGGACGCGCGGGCCGAGCACCAGCGCCTGCTCGACTGGGAGAAGGAGATGCTCACCAAGGCCGAGCTGCCCTTCCGGGTGATCGACACCGCGGCGGGCGACCTGGGATCCTCGGCCGCGCGGAAGTACGACTGCGAGGCGTGGGTGCCCAGCCAGGGCCGCTACCGCGAGCTCACCTCGACCTCCAACTGCACCGACTTCCAGGCCCGCCGCCTCGGTGTGCGCTACCGCGACAAGGACGGCAAGCCCCAGCACGTGGCCACGCTGAACGGCACGCTCGCCACCACCCGCTGGATCGTCGCCATCCTGGAGAACCACCAGCAGGCCGACGGCTCCGTCGTGCTCCCCAAGGCCCTGCGCCCCTACGTCGGCCTCGACGTCCTGGAGCCCGTCAAGTAACCGTCCGCGCCGAAGGCCCCGCCGTGCCCGGCGGGGCCTTCTCGCGTTCAGGCCTCCGGACGCACTGCCGGTGACCGGTGGCGGTCAGCCCACGAGATAGCGCTGGAGGGTGGGGCCGAGCCAGTCCACGATCTCGTCTCTGGACAGGGCCGCGACGGGCGGCAGGCGGAGCACGTAGCGGCACAGGGCCATGCCGAGGACCTGGGTGGAGACGAGTCCGGTCCGGGCCGGGGCCTGGGACGGGTCATCGCAAAGGCGGGCGGCCAAGGGGCCGAGCTGGCGGGCGAAGATCTCACGCATGCGCTCGGCGACGGCCTCGTTGGTGACGCCGGTGCGCAGCAGGATCATCATGCCCTCGTCGTTCTCCCAGCGGTCCAGGAAGTGGGAGATGAGTGTCTTTCCCAGCGCCTCACGAGGAATCGCCATCAGGTCCGGAAGTTTCAGGTCAAAATCGGCGGCGGCGGCGAACAGCTTCTCTTTATTGCCGAAGTAGCGCATGACCATGGCCGGATCGATGCCCGCGTCCGAGGCGATGGCGCGGATGGTGGCTCGCTGGTACCCGTCCGAGGCGAAGCGTTCGCGCGCCGCGGCCAAGATCGCGGTCTTGGTGTCCTCCGAAGATCTCCTCATGTCAACAACTGTAGGCCAACACCTGTTGACATAGCCAGCGCGCGAGCGCATAGTTGTGCCAACAGATGTTGGCCAACAAGCGTTGACATTATCTACTGGAGGTCGAGATGCTTCCCAAGACCACCGACGTTCTCGTCATCGGCGCAGGTCCGACCGGCCTCACCGTCGCCGCATCCCTCGCCGGAAAGGGATTCGACGTGACCGTCATCGACGCTCAAGCGGCCGGTGACAACACCTCCCGGGCCGCCGTGGTCCACGCCAGGACACTGGAAGTCCTCGAAGACCTCGGGGTCTCCGAGCGCCTGGCCGCCCAGGGCATCCATGCCCCCGCGTTCACGATCAGGGATCGTGACAGGACGCTCGTGCCGGTCCGGTTCGACAAGCTCCCGACCCGCTACCCCTACACCCTGATGATCTCTCAGGCGGTGACCGAGCGGGTCCTGCTGGAGCGCCTCACCGAGCTGGGCGGGCGTGTCGCCAGGCCGTACACGCTGGAGAGCCTCGCCCAGGACGAGGAGGGCGTGACCGCGGTCTTCGCCGACGGCAGCACCGTCACCGCGAAGTATCTGGTCGGCGCGGACGGCATGCACAGCACGGTCCGCGAGCAGGCGGGCATCGGCTTCACCGGCGGGCAGTACGCCGAGTCGTTCAGCCTGGCCGACGTGCGACTCACCGGCGGCGTGCCCGCCGACGAGGTCATCCTCTACTTCTCACCCGCCGGGCTGGTCGTGGTCGCCCCGCTGCCGGGCGGCATCCACCGGATCGTCTCAACGGTGGACGAGGCGCCGGCCGACCCCGACGTGGCATTCGTCCAGGCACTGCTGGACAGCCGGGGACCGGAGAAGGAGCGAGCCGTCGTGCGGGAGGTCGTCTGGGGATCCCGTTTCCGGATCCACCACCGGGTGGCCGACGCCTACCGCGCCGGGCGGGTGGTGCTGGCCGGTGACGCGGCGCACGTCCACAGCCCCGCAGGAGGCCAGGGGATGAACACCGGCATCCAGGACGCCGCAGCCCTGGGCGAGGCCCTCATCGTCGCTCTGAAGGGCGATCAGCGGGCTCTGGACGCCTACGGGGCGGCCCGGCGCCCGGTCGCCGAGAAGGTCATCGCTCTGGCCGACCGGCTCACCCGGCTGGCCACCGTGAACAAGCACCTGCGCCCGATCCGGAACCTGGTCCTGAAGACCCTGACGCGCAACCCCGCCTTCCGCCGCACCCTCGCCTGGCGGCTCTCGGGCCTGGTCTACAGGTGAAGCGGGCTCACCGGCACGGGCGGGCCGATCCGCCGGGAAGGGAGCGGGCCAGGAACCCATCGGGAATCCGGCGGAATCCGGCAGAGCTCGGCGGGACTCCGGCGGAGTCCGCCGGGAGTCCGCCGGGAGTCCGGCGGGAAAGGAAGAAGGCGGGGTTCGCGTTGAGCGAACCCCGCCTTCGTTACCAGAGGTCTATGCGTCAGACGGCGCGGACCTGCGAGGCCTGCGGGCCCTTCTGGCCCTGCGTGATCTCGAATTCGACGCGCTGGCCGTCCTCGAGGCTACGGTAGCCGCTGCCCTGGATCTCGGAGAAGTGGACGAACACGTCCGGTGCACCGCCGTCCGGTGCGATGAAGCCGAAGCCCTTTTCAGCGTTGAACCACTTGACGGTTCCCTGAGCCATTAAAGCTCTCCCTCAGGATTTGAAACTTTGGGATTCACACCTCGTGAACCCCATGTGTCGTACAGCACGCCCCGGGGTGGTTCAGTCAAGCTGGTTTTCACAACGGGATTCAGCTAATACAACGCCATCACATCTAACACTATCCGGCGCAGCAGTGTTCCCGCCATGAGGAAGATTCCTTAGGCGGGTCCCGGGGCCGCCGCACCAAGGATCACAGTGCAGACTGGAATCTGTTATGGGAAGCCCCCGCCTCGTCGCCACCGACCTTGACGGTACCGCCCTGCGTTCGGACGGCACCGTCTCGCCTCGCACCGCTGCCGCGTTCGCACTCGTGGAGAACTCCGGAGCCACGCTGGTCTTCGTGACCGGCCGGCCGCCCCGGTGGATGCACCCGGTCGCGGGAGCCGTACGCCATCGAGGGCTGGCCATATGCGCCAACGGCGCCCTCGTCTACGACCTGCACACCGAGAAGATCGTGAAGTCGCACCTCATCGCCCCGGACGTGCTCGAAGAGGTCGTGAGGCGGCTTCGCGAGAAGGTGCCGGACCTGGCCTTCTCCGTGGAGTACGAAGGCGGGTTCGCCCACGAGTCGGACTTCCGTCTCAGCGGGCTGGACAGCAAGGCGGTCGCCGGACTCCACGTCGGAACCGCCACACTCACCTCGCGGCCATGCGTCAAACTTCTGGCCCTGCACCCCCGGATGGACCCCGACATCCTTCACGCGGTGGTCTACGGACTGGTCGGCGACCTCGTCACGCCCACTCACTCCAGCGGCCGCGCCCTGATCGAGATGAGCGCCCACGGCGTGACGAAGGCCTCGGCACTGGCCGCGCTCGCCGAGACGCTGGAGATCAAACCTGCCGAAGTGATCGCGTTCGGTGACATGCCCAACGACCTGCCGATGCTGCGATGGGCGGGCACCGCCTACGCCGTCGCCAACGCTCACGCCGAGGTGCTGGCCGCGGTCGATCACGTGACCGCGGCCAACAACGACGACGGCGTCGCCAGAGTTCTAGAGGTCCTCTACAGGTAGGGGCCCGAACTGCTCTGGTGATGGTTGTCCTGCTGGAGGGACACACCGCCGGGCAGCGCCCTGCGCATATTCTCCAACTGTGCACGGGCCGCCATTTGCTGGGCGAAAAGCGTGGTCTGAATTCCGTGGAACAACCCTTCAAGCCAGCCGACAAGCTGGGCATGGGCAACCCGGAGCTCCGCCTCGCTCGGCGGGGTGCCGTTGTTCTCGGCGAACGGCAGTGACAGGCGCTCCAGCTCGTCGACCAGCTCGGGTGCCAGCCCGTCTTCGAGCTCCTTGATGGAACTCTGGTGAATCTCCATGAGCCGCTTGCGGCTGGCCTCGTCCAACGGGGCTGCCCGGACCTCTTCGAGGAGCTGGCGGATCATGCTGCCGATGCGCATGACCTTGGCGGGCTGCTCAACCAAGTCGGCGACCGACCGGCCTTCGCCATCCTCCTCGGTCTGGATGCCCTGGGGCCCCACGACCACTATTTGCGGAGTGCTCTCCTCAGCGTTCATAGCCTTCAACTTACCGCCAATCCGAAGAAAGCCCCGGCCTTCAGGCCAGGGACGAATTCGACCCCCGCCAGGGGGCGGCCCGGCGAAACCGGGACATCCCAGAGCGCGGAGGGCGATGCTTGGGTGTCAGGTTGGTCGACGCTGCTGTTCGATGTATCACCTGATGATCGACAAGGGTGCGCCGCTGCAGAAGGAGGCCAAGGAGGACGGGGACCAGAAGCGGCCGTGCATGATGGCCTGGCTGACCCGCTCGGTGAACTCTCTGCGCAGGCAGTGGGAGCAGACGCCGTTCGGGCTGTTGACCGGTTTGCCGATGGCGACGGTGGGAGGTAAGCACCAGACGGAAACAACGTGTCTGCCACGCCTGTTCGCCTGAATCGCTTATCGGCCGGATGATAAAAAGTTCGAGCAACCCGAGGTGTGCGAGAAAGGTGCCGGCGATGCTGGTGGGTCGTCGCTACCGGCTGGAGTTCACCCCTGAGCAGGCCGAACTTGCGCACCGGTTCGGGCGGGTGTGCCGCAGCGTGTGGAACACAGCCTTGGAGCAGCGCCGTGTCTACCGGCGGCGTGGTGCGTTCATCGGGTATGCCGAGCAGTGCCGTCAGCTCGCCGATGCCAAAGCGGAGCATACGTGGCTGGCCGACGCCCCGTCCCAGACGCTCCAGCAGACGCTGAAGGATCTCGACCGGGCGTGCACCCGGCACGGTGCGTTCACGGTGCGCTGGCGGTCGGCCCGCAGGTGGAGGCCATCCTTCCGGTTCCCCGACGCCAAGCAGATCATCGTCGAACGCCTGGCTCGCCGGTGGGGGCGGGTCAAGCTGCCCAAGCTGGGCTGGGTCCGATTTCGCTGGTCGCGCCCCCTGGGCGGGCAGACCCGCTCGGCCACCATCTCGTGTGACGGTGGTCACTGGTTCGTCTCCTTCCTGGTCGAGGATGGGCAGGCCACCCCCGTCGCGCACCCCGGTCCGGTTGTGGGTGCAGATCGCGGCGTGACCGTCGCCGTGGCCACCTCCGACGGGGAGCTCTTCGACCGGCCGTTTATCACCTCTGGCCAGGCCGCGCGGTACCGGCGCCTGCAGCAGCTGGCCCGAACCCGACGCGGCAGCAACCGGCGTACGGCCGTGGTCGCCAAACTCGGCGCGGTAATGCGCCGGGTCCGACATCGTCGTGTCGACTTCCACACCCAGACCGCGCACTGGCTCACCCAGCGGTACGGCACGGTCGTCCTGGAAGACCTGAAGACGGCGAACATGACGGCCTCGGCGACGGGAACCGCGCAGGCTCCCGGCCACCGGGTCGCCCAGAAGAGGGGGCTGAACCGGGCCATTCTGGACAAGGGCTGGCGCGGCCTGGAGCGGGCGTTGACCGGCGCGGCCCGCCGTACCGGCACCCGGATCGTGAAGGTGAACCCGGCGTACACGTCCCAGACGTGCTCGGCCTGCGGGAGCGTGGATGCGAGGTCGCGTGAGAGCCAAGCGCGATTCGCCTGCATCTCCTGCGCGGTGGTCCTGCACGCCGACGTGAACGCCGCCGTCAACATCAGAAACGCGGCAGGGCATGCCGTGTCAGGACGTGGAGACCTCGCCGCTGGGCGGTCTGCGAAGCGTCAACCACCCCGAGCCCGCTCGCGGCGGCACGCCGCGCCAGCGGCCCGGGGAATCCAGGCCCTTCAGGACCTGGAGGAAGTCAATAGCAGGATTTTGCCGACGTGGCCGCCGGACTCCAGGATCCTGTGAGCCTCAGCGGCCTCATTCATCGGCACCCGGGCGTGAACCACCGGCCGAATCGCCCTCGCCTCGACCAAAGGCCAGACATTGTCCACAACGCCGCGCACGATGACCCCCTTCTCATCGACCGGCCGCGCGCGTAGCGTGGTGCCGTGGACCGAGGCCCGCTTGGTGAGGAGCGCACCCAGGTCCAGCTCACCCTTCGCGCCGCCCTGCAGCCCGATCACGACCAGCCGGCCGCCGGTCTTGAGCGCCTTCACGTTCCCCGGCAGATAAGGGCCGCCCATGATGTCGAGGATCACATCGGCCCGGACCTTCTCCGCGAAGTCCTCCTCGCGATAGTTGATCCCCTCGTCCGCGCCCAGTTCCAGGCAGCGGGCGATCTTCTCGTCCGACCCTGCGGTGACGACCACGTGCGAACCGAACGCCTTGGCGAGCTGTACGGCCAGCGTGCCGATCCCGCTGGCGCCGCCGTGAACGAGAAGCGTCTCGCCCTTCCTGAGACGCGCGGTCATGAACACGTTGGACCAGACCGTGCACGCCACCTCCGGCAGCGCGGCCGCCTCGGCGAGATCCACGCCGTCCGGCGCGCGCATGACCTGCTGCCAGGGCACGGCGACCTTCTCCGCGTAGCCGCCGCCGGCGAGCAGCGCGCACACCCGGTCGCCCGGCCTGAAGCCCTCGACGTCCGAGCCGACTTCGGCGATCACCCCGGAGCATTCCAGCCCCGGGTACGGCGGAGCACCCGGAGGCGGATTGTAGAAACCCCGCCTCTGCAGAATGTCTGCCCGATTGACCGCCGAGGCCGCCACGTCGATGATGACCTCGCCCCGATCGGGCCTGGGGTCGGGGACCTCTCGCCAGATCAGCACTTCGGGTCCACCAGGTTCGTCGATCACGATGGCGCGCATGTGACCAAAGCTATCCGGTGGGCCAACTTGGTGGTTGCTCGCATCGATGTGAACACAGGGCGTTAACCTGCTATGTGTTTGCTGCCCTTTTACGCCCATCCCGAGGGGGAACACGGTGGCAAGACACGATCGTGAGGAATCTCTCGAGGAACAGCTTGCCTGGCTCGACGCTATCAAGGAACAGGAGGAGCCGCCTCCAGTCGCGGTAAAGACCACCGCGATGGATGACGCGATCGTTTCGCCATATCCGAAAGACCCCTGGAGCCTGGTGCCGGCCGAGCCCGACGCGAGCTCGTCGCCGCTGCTCCGCGCGGCCGCCGATCCGGCCTACGACCCTGCGGGCGCGCCGGAGGCCGTGGCTGATCCGCCCGCCGAGGAGGCGGACGCCGCCGACTGGATGGAGGCGGCCGATGCGGTGAGCGCTTTCACCGTGCCCTCCCTCAAGCTCTCTTCCCCTCCTTCCCCGCAGGACAACGACGGCTTCTTGGCGCCGCTCAAGCCGCTGCCCCGGCAGGAGCCGGGTGACGCCGACGACTACACCCCGGGCGGATTCACCGGGCCCGACGTTCGCACGCCGGTAGAGCCTGAGCAGGAGCCGTCCCGGGGCCTGTTCGAACAGCCTCACCGTTCGGACGAGGCGGAGCCTGTCGGGCCCGTCCCCGCCGAGTCGCCGAGCTCCGATTTCGAGCCCTTCAAGCCCGCGGCTCAGGAGACCGAGGGCTTCACGTTCGGCAACACGGACCCGGGCAGCGGTACGAATCCGGGTCGCGACCAGTTCGCGCCCGGTGGCGCGGATGCGAGCCATGGTCAGTTCGCGCCTGGCGGTACGGATCCGGGCCATGACCGGTTCTCCTTCGGCGGTTCCGAGCAGGACCGTGACCAGTTCGCGTCCGGTGGCACGGATCCGGGACTTGATCGGGCCACGTTCGGCGGCACGGATCCGGGTCATGGTCAGTTCACACCTGGCGGCACGGAATCGGGGCGGGACCAGTTCACGTCCGGCGGCACGGATCCCGGCCGCAACCGGTTCGTCATCGAAACCGCCGAGTCGTTCACGGTCAGTGAGTCACTCCGCCCGGCTTCTGAGCGGTTCACGCCTGAGCCCGTCGAGCCGTTCCGGGCTCCGGAGTCTTTTGGCGCCGACCCGTCGAAGCAGGCCGCGCCGTCGGAGCGCTTCGCCCCCGGCTCGTTCGGCTCGGATCCTTCCGATTCCTCGGCCTTCGCTTCCCGGGGCTGGGACAAGGCTTTCGCCTCGGAGCAGGACACGGTCTTCATCTCCGAGCGGGAGACGGCCTTCGTCTCCGAGCGTGACAAGACTCCCGCGCCGGACCACGACGCGTCTTCGGCCTCCGAGCGTGACACGCCCTTCGCTTCCGGCCGTGACGCGCCTTCGGCGCCGGAGCAGGACACGTCTTTCGCTCCGGGCCGGGATGCGCCTTCGGCGCCGGAGCGAAACACCTCCTTCGCTCCCGGTCGTGATACGTCCTTCGGACCCGGCCAGGACAGGGCCTTCACTCCCGAGCGCGACACCCCCTTCGCTTCCGGACGTGACGTGCCTTCGGCGCCGGAGCAGGACACGGCCTTCGTCTCCGAGCGTGACGTGCCTTTCGGATCCGGCCAGGACAGGGCCTTCGCTTCCGAGCGTGACACGTCTTTCGCTTCCGGCCGGGACACGGCTGAGCCGGTGCGGGAGCCGTACCAGGCGCGCCGCCGGCAGTCGGCACCGTCGCCCGCCTTCGATGCTCCGCCCCGGCAGCAGGGCGTGGGTGTCCCCAGGCCCTCGGCCGACAGCCTCGACCCTGATTCGCTGCTCCGGGGTCGCCGGAACGCGCCCTCGGGCGGCTGGCGCAAGCTGATCTACAAGGCGTCGGCGGGTCTGATCAAACCTGGTGAGTCCTCCGAGACCCGCCGCCGCCGTGAGCTGGTCGGCCGCGCCCGTACCCCCGTGGCCACGGGTCACCACCGGGTCGCCGTGCTCAGCCTGAAGGGCGGCGTCGGAAAGACCACCACCACGGTCGGTCTCGGCGCGACTCTTGCCCAGATCCGTGGCGACAGGGTGATCGCGGTCGATGCCAACCCGGACCGCGGCACGCTCTCGGACAAGGTCGAGCTGGAAACCTCCGCCACTGTCCGAGATCTTCTCAACGAGCGCCAGCAGATCAAGCGCTACGTCGATATCCGGGCCTTCACCTCGCAGGCGCCGTCCCGGCTGGAGATCCTGGCCTCCGACCGTGACCCCTCGGTGTCCGAGGCGTTCAGTGCGTCCGACTACCAGTCGGTGGCACAGGTCCTGGAGAACTTCTACTCGATCTGCATCACCGACTGCGGCACCGGCCTGCTTCACTCGGCCATGTCCGGCGTCCTCGGCTTGGCCGACCAGCTTGTCCTGGTCAGCTCCCCGTCCGTGGACGGCGCCCGCGCCGCCTCGGCCACGCTTGACTGGCTGGAGGCTCACCACTACGAAGAGCTGGTCCGCTCCGCCACGGTGGTGCTGTGCAGCGTCCGCCCCCGTTCGAAGTCCACCGTGGATCTCAACCGCCTGGAGGCTCACTTCGCCGCTCGCTGCCGCGCCGTGATCCGTGTTCCCTACGACCCTCACCTCGAAGAAGGGGCAGAGATCGATCTGGAAAGGCTGCAACCCGCCACCCAGGAGTCCTACCTTCGCCTGGCTGCCTCGGTGGGCGACGGTTTCGCCAGCCTGCAGCGCTGAACGCGGTACGGCGAGCGCCCTGTTCTGATGCGGAGACAAGGCGCTGCCGAGTCACGGACGCGCGCGGGGCGATGAGAGACTAAGGTGCAATCTGACACGTTCTTCGGAACGTGTCGGCCAGGAGAGCTCGCCTAGTGGACGATGGCGGCGGTCTTGAAAACCGCTAGGGGCTTTGCGGCTCCTCGTGGGTTCGAATCCCACGCTCTCCGCCGAGCACTACGGAACGGCGCCTGACCGAGGCTTATGGCCCGGTCAGGCGCCGTTGACCGTTTCCGGGCCGCGTAGCCGTACCTCAGGTTGCTGGATATTGAAGGGAAATATCGGGCGAATCGCCATAAGATCAGGCGCGCTACTCGTGTCGAAGCCTGGGGGGCAGCTGAGGTGATCGTCTCTCAAGAGACATCGTTCGACGAGGACGAGATCTTCCAGCTTTACGATTCGGTGGGCTGGGGGGTCTGGACGCGCGACATCGCCAAGGTCTGCCGGGGTCTGGCGAACTCGCATCTCGTCATCACCGCCCGCGATGAGTCTGGCAGGCTTCTCGGTTTGGCGAGAACGGTGTCCGATGACGAAATAATCTGCTACGTCCAGGATTTGCTGGTCGATGAGAAATTTCAGGGCCAGGGGGTCGGCCGCCGGCTTCTTGAGCACCTTATGGATCGATACTCGCACTGCAGGTATTTCGTGCTGACCACGGATCACGAGTCCACGCCGGAGGGGGAGAGGAATCACGCCTTCTACCGGAGGCTTGGCCTGATCGAGCATCACGAGCAGGGACTGTCGGCCTTCGGGCGGAAGATCGGCAACGCCTGAACCCTCACGAGGGAAGGGCGCCGACCAGTGAGCATGTCAACGCCCTGGAAAACCGCCGACACTCCGGATCGAGTCAGAGGTCGCCGGCGTAGGTTCGGTCGTCATCGTCCCTGCGCGTGTTCTCGCGGCCGTCACTCACGGTGAATGAGCGCTTGCCGGAGGAGGCCGGATCTCCGCCCAGAGCCTCCGCACTTCCCGGTAGGCGGGAAACAGGTTTGACCCACGTGTAACCGATGAGGACGATCAAGGGATGCGCGTCGAGTTCCTGAGATTCTCGTCCGGCGATGCGGAAGCACTCGCCGACTTCCTGACCGAAGAAGAATGGCCGTATCACGCGGGTACCCAGGATCGGGAGACGGTCAGACGCCGGGCCGCGGAAGGTCTTTATGACAACGAGGAGACAAGAACGTTCTGGGTTCTCGTGGACGGCGAGCGAGCGGGGCTGGTCAGGCTACTGGATCTCGGTGACGACACACCTATGTTCGACCTGCGGATACGGGAGGCCTGGCGAGGGCGGGGCATCGGCACGAAGGCGGTGTCATGGCTGACCGGCTACTTGTTCACCGAGTTACCCGGCATCCTCAGGATCGAGGGCACGACCCGGCAGGACAACCGCGCGATGCGAGCGATCTTCCGTAAGAGCGGTTACGCGAAGGAGGCGCACTATCGGGAGGCGTGGCCGGGCCTGGACGGCGCACGCCATGACTCGATCGGCTATGCGATCCTCCGGCGCGACTGGCTTTCCGGGACGGTCACGCCCCCGGACTGGCAGGACGAGCCCATGGCACCTCAGGTCATGTATGCGACCCAGCCCCGTCCGACGGGCCAGGACTCGTCTCCTGCCTGATCCAGCCGAGATAGTCAGCGGTTCCGGCCACCAGAGGAACCGCGACGATCTGCGGTACTTCGTACGAATGAATCTCCCGTAGGCGCCGGGCGAGATCCTCAAACCGCTCAACGGTGGTCTTCATCAGCAACAGCAACTCGTCGGACCGCTGGATCTCACCCGCCCACCAGTAGGTGGACTCGACCGGGGCGATGATCTGTGCGTCAGCGGCCAGGCGCTCTCCCACCGCCGCCGAACAGAGCCGCTCCGCCTCCTCGCGGCTGCTGGCGGTGACGCGGACCTCAAGGCAGTCGGAAGCATTCTGAAGCATGCCGTCACACTGCCGAATTCTTCCTGCGGGGACAAGCGAGGGCATGGCGTGGCGCTCCGCGTCCGCTGCCAGGACCGGTTCGCCCGGCCCACCGCACAACGGGGACGGGTACGGCGGGCGGGAAGCTAGGGCAGGGGGTCGATCGTGATGTGCTGGTCGTACTGGATGAGCTCCCTGCCGCGATCCGTCAGGATGGGCCATTTGGTGTTCCGGGCACACCAGACCACGTGTCCTGCGGTGATGTCGCGTGATCCGTCGAGGATCTCCGCGATGTCTCCCACTTTGCCGTAGGTGAAGTCGTCGATCTTCACGTTGGGAGTCGTGACGAGCTCGAACAGCTCCACCTGGGTGGAGATCGGGGAGATGGACAGGACGGCCGCCAGGCTGGTCGCCGGGATGCATATGCCGCCGCCGCGGAAAAGGCACATGGCGGCGATGCTTCGTGAATATTCGGTCTTCGCCACCGCGATGTCGATCAGCGCGCTGACGTCGAGCACTCGACCGGGAAGCATGCCTCAGCTCCTCCGGATCCGGCGGATGCCGACCTGACCCCACTCCACCTCGGACAGCTGATCGACTCCGAGAACGTCGGCTGCCATGTCGAGATCTTCGCGGTGCAGGTTCCAGCGTTGCATCAGCGTGATGACCTGTGGCTTGTTGCCGATCTCTCGCTGGACGGCGGCATGGATCACATCGGAGATCTTGTTGCCTGTCGATCTCGCTCTGCGAGAAAGCGCCTCAAAATCCGCTTTGTCGAACTCTATGGTGATAGAGATATTAGAGTTTGGCGGGATTTCCCCCTCCTCTCCCTCTCTGGGACGCAGGTGTGCCAGCCACAGGGGAACGGCTGCCGTCTCTCCGGCGGCTTCCTGGTCGTTTGATTGTGACGCGTCCGAACCTGTGCCGTCTCGCCAGGCCGGTAGGGGGCGGGCCATACCTCTGACGGTAACTGTGAATTGTGATGACGGCAGCACGTTTACGCGACTTTAATAATCAATCGATATGCCGACGGAAGGTCATGCCGAAATTTCCCGTTTTTTCGTGCGACCCCTTCCGCCTCTGACGGCTTCTCCGGTACGGGGATCATGCCGGTGGCACCGATGGCTGGCCGGAGGACGGCGCCGTGGTGAATGACGGAGCCGGTGAGGTGGGGGCGGTGGGAGCAGTGGCCGTGGGGGTGGGAACGGTAGGGCCGGTGGTGATGGGGGTGGGAACGGCGGGGCCGGTGGCGGTGGGAACGGGAACGGCAGGACCGGTGATGGTGGGGGTGGGAACGGCGGGGCCGGTGGCGGTGGGAGCGGGAGGGGTGGGAACGGAACTGGCGGTGCCGCAGAGTCCCGCGGCCCGCCGCTGCTCGGCTATCTGCTCGACCGCCTTGCCCTGGTATTCCTGACGCTCTTCCAGCGAGGGCACATACCGCCACGATTCGCTCTCGAAAACGAAGGTGAAGTCGGTCGTGTCGTTGAGCCGGGTCGCCTGAACTCTGGCGTCGTCACCGGTGATCGTGACCGCGGTGATGGTGAACTGGCTGCTCTGGCTGTCCTGAACAGGGGGCGGACAGATCTGGAACAGCCGAACGTACTCTTCACGTGCGATCAGCCTTTGCGCCTGCATGCTCCACAGGTCCCAGAAATCACCGTAGGACCCGCTGGAGTAGGCGTCGAGCACCGGTTGGACGCCCATGCGGACCTTGGTCTCCGAATGCCCGGGTCCCTGGGTCTCCGGAGGGCTCGTCGCGGAGGGCGGGTTGAGCGCTGTCGTCATGGTGATGATCGCCCCGATGAGCACGCCGGTGACGATGATCAATATCACGGCCAGCCCTCGGCCTGTCTCGCCCCGGGGCGGCCGGCCGTACTGTGGCGGATAGCCCACGCGAGGCCTCCGGGAGCCGACAGGAACGGACGAACATGATCGTAACGC
Source organism: Streptosporangium sp. NPDC000396 (assembly GCF_042898655.1). NCBI lineage: Bacteria > Bacillati > Actinomycetota > Actinomycetes > Streptosporangiales > Streptosporangiaceae > Streptosporangium > Streptosporangium sp. NPDC000396. The sequence goes on along the minus strand of NZ_JBIAZA010000012.1, from coordinate 191,257 downwards.
CCGCTGCCCGTGGCTGGCCATGGCGAGCGTCGATCCGTGTCGATGACGGGCGGTCGGTCGGGAGGCCCTGGAACGGCGGGCGGGCGGAACCCCCATAATGCGCCCGTGGGTGAAACGATCGGTACGGCCGTCGCGGTCTTCGCCGGAACCAATGTGGACGACATCGTCATCCTGACGGTGCTGTTCCTGGCATCCCGGGCGGGTGGCGTTCCCCGGTCCTGGCAGATCATCGTCGGCCAGTACGCCGGCATCGCCGCTCTGGTGGTCGTCTCGGCCGTGGCGGCGCTCGGGCTGACCGTGGTGCCGGACCGGTGGGCCGGGCTGCTCGGGCTGGTGCCGTTCGGCATGGGCGTGTGGGGGTTGATCAAAAAAGGTGACGACGACGGGGCGGCGCCGGTCGCCTCCGGCGTCGTTTCGATCGCCGGGGTGACCGTCGCCAACGGCGCTGACAACATCTCCGTTTACGTCCCGATGTTTCGCGCGATCGGTCTGACCTCCAGCCTGGTCACGGTCGCGGTGTTCGCCGTCCTGGTCGGGGTGTGGTGTGTGGCGGCCTCCTGGCTGGGCTCGCACAGGAGGGTCATCGGCCTGGTCGAGCGGTCGGGGAGGTGGCTCGTGCCGGTGGTGTTCATGGTGATCGGCGCGGTCATCGTGGCCGAATCGATCTTTAGCTAAAGATGGACAATTCACCCGAATTTGGGTCATATCAACCGGGGAATTACTTTGCATGCGGGAACATATGCGGTTTTACCGCCATAGATGGTTCAAGGTGTGGATCGCCATGATGACGCTGTCGGCCTCCCTCCTGGTCCTGATGGAGACGGCCGGCAACCGCGCGGTGATGCCGGCGGCCTTCTTCTACGGGGCCGCGGCCGGGCCACTCGCTCTCCTGGTCGCCATCCATGACCGCACCGGCATCGGTCTCAGCGTGCCGGCCGTCACGCTGGTGGGGATGTTCCTGTTCGGCGGGGGCGTCGCCCTCCTGCTGGGCGGATACTTCGACTCCCTCTTCATCGCCGGCAGAAGCGATCCCACGATCCTGCTGGTCGGATGGATCGAAGAGCCGGCCAAGATCGTCCCGCTTCTCGCGGTCGCGTTCACCGGCCGCCACCTGACCAAGGCCGCCGGTGTCGCGCTGGGCGTGTCATGCGCGACCGGGTTCGCGATCATGGAGTCGATGTCCTACGCATGGAAGAGCGTCGACGGCAACAGCACCGTCGGCGCCGGCGTGGTGCTGCTCGTCCGCGGTCTCGCCACGCCGTTCAGCCACCTCGCCTGGACCGGCCTGATCTGCGCGATCGCCTTCGGGGTCTGGCAGGCCAGGGGGCGGGTCGTGATCACGCTCTCCGTCGCCGGTGTTCTCGCGGCGGCGGCCGTACTGCACTCGCTCAACGACGGACTGCTCACGCTCGACATCCCCGGACCCCTCCGGCTGCTCTTCGTCGCCGTCGCGGCGGTGAGTTACTGGCTCTTCCACCGGTCCACCGGTGACCTGACCCCGGAGATGTCCTTGGAACCGGCGCCGTCCCGCGCCTGATCTCTGAACCTGCCCGAACCCCCTTCGCGTGGCTCGCGCGGAGGGGCGAGAGGCCGGATCTACTCATACGGCTCGGCCGGCGCGTCGATCTTCACCAGATCCGTGCCGGACATTTCCGGATAGACGACCCCGTTGGGCATCTTGCCGAACGTCTGCGGGATCCAGGTGCCGGTGACCTCGACCCACGTGTCCGGAGACGGCGCCTTGATCCCCCTGACCGCGACCTTCAGCGGGAACGCGTCCGCGGCGCAGCAGGCGATCTGCATGCGGGTGACGTACCACTGGTCCTTCTTCTTCGACGGGACGGCGAAGCCGGTCAGCCTGATCTGGCGGCCGGTGAGGGACTTCTTCTCGTCATCCCAGGCTCGGGCGATGAACTCGCCGACCGGCATGTCCACCGGCCCGTTGCCGGTCAGAGGGGTGAAGGAGCTGAGGGCCTGGGAGCGTGGCGGTGGCGCCTCGGATCGGGAGGCGGCGAAGGAGCCCAGGGCGGGCGGCGCGATCAGGAAGATCGCGAACACGGGCAGGCACATCAGCCAGGCGACCCGGGGACCTCCGTGCGAGTGGTCGTGTCCGCCCGCCTGGCCGTGGGAGTGCTCGGGGCCGTGCTCCTCCGGATGGTCGTGCACCTGGCCGTCGGTGGAGGGTCTCTCGGACCGCGAGTGTGATCGCGAGCTGGACCGCGCGGCCTGGATCAGGCCGGTGACACCGAGGATCACCAGCACCGCCCCGGCGCCGATCAGGAATGGCCGGAAGTCGGGTTTGACGTAGTTCAGATAGGTCGTGGAGAACGCCGAGATCCGTAGCACGGCACAGCCGAGCATGGTCAGGACCAGGTTCTGGGTCACGCGGTTCACAGCAGCAGCCATCCGAAAAGGGCGCTCACCAGGACGGCGAGTGCGAAGGTCAGCGGGACGAACCTGGCCGCGAACGCCCTGCCGAACGTGCCGGCCTGTAGCGCGATCAGCTTCAGGTCCACCATCGGCCCGACTACCAGGAAGGCCAGCTTCGCGGTCGGTGAGAACGCGGTCATCGAGGCCGCCACGAACGCGTCGGCCTCCGAGCAGATCGACAGCAGAACGGCCAGGAGAGCCATGATCAGGACCGCCAGCCACGGCACCCCGGCCAGCGTGGTCAGCCACTCACGGGGGACCGTGACGTTGAGGGTGGCGGCGGCCAGACCGCCCACGATGAGGAATCCGCCCGCGTGGAGCAGGTCGTGACGCATCGCCTCGCCGAACCGCGTCCACTTCGGGCCGTCACCGTGCGGGCGGGAGGGGATTCGCAGCCATTCGCTCCGGCCGAACCGCAGCCAGAGCCAGCCGACCACGACCGCCACCGTCAGCGAGGCCCCGAACCTGGATACGACCATCAACGGCTGTCCTGGAAAGGCGACGGCGGTCGCGACCAGCACGATCGGATTGATCGCCGGAGAGGCGAGCAGGAAGGCCAGGGCGGCGGCCGGGGTCACCCCCCGAGCCATCAGGCCCGACGCCACCGGGACGGACGCGCACTCGCAGCCGGGCAGCACCGCGCCGGCCACTCCCGCGACGGGTACGGCGGCGGCCGCCCGCCGGGGTAGAGCCCTGGTCCAGAACGACGCCGGGACGAACGCGGTGATCGCGGCGGACAGGGCCACGCCGAAAACCAGAAACGGCAGGGCCTGCACGCAGATCGCCACGAAGATCGTGGCCCAGGTCCGGAGTGCCGGAGCCGTCAGATAGGGCGCGAGCATGAGCCGGCCCACGACCAGCAGGACGATGACGAGCGCGAAGCCCCACGGCAGGACACGTTTAGGGGAGACCGGACGGCCCCAGGAGTCCGGGGGGAGTGCTTCGTCATCATTGATCCAGGCGTCCAGTGGATCGCTACGAAGCTCGGACATGTCCCGCATCGTCTCAGATCGCGGTGTCCCATGAGGAACATCCAAAAGACGTCCAGGCGGGGCGTCAGAGCTGTGACAGCAGCCACCTGGGGCCGGTGACCATGGCGCCCTCGGCGGTGACCCGCTCGCGCAGGCCCCGGTCGGCGGTGACGACCAGGACGTGCTTCCAGGAGGGGACGTCTCGTACGGCCTGCACGATGGCGTCGTCACCGCTGCCCGGGGCGGTGATGACGGAGGCGCCGGGGAGCGGGGGGACGTCGCGGGCGGCGCCTTCGACGACCATGGTGAAGAAGGGGAACCATCGGTCGAGGGCCGGGAGGCCGTCAGGTGTGGTGCGCAGGCCCTCGGAGCTGAAGGCGCTGACTTCGCTGACCAGCTTGGCGGCGGCTCCGGCGCGGTCCTTCCACCACCCGTGCTCGGCGCGGGCGCCCACGATGTTGGCGACGTCGAGTATGACCACCAGAGGGCTGAGCGCCGGGCTGATGGCGGGCCAGGTCTCGGCGAAGCCCGGGTGAAGCTTCTTGGTGGTGATCTGCTCGGGGGAGAGCCAGCGAAGGTCGGTGCTTTCGCTGTTGGCGGGGACCGCGTCCAGCAGGGCGGAGGCCTCGGCCAGCACGGTCGAGAAGGACCAGCCCCCGTGGTCGTCAAGATAGATTCCCTGAACGCGGAGGTCTTCGCCGCTCAGGGCGGCCTCTTCCCAGGCCTCGCGGAGCGCGCCGGGGATGGCGTCCTCGTGGCTGTCGATGGCGCCGCCGGGCAGACCCCAGGTGCCGCCGTGGTGGCTCCAGATGGAGCGCTTCTGCATCAGGACGCGGGGTGTTCCGGAGGCGTCATGGTGGACGGCGAGCAACCCGGACGCGCCGTGGATGCCCCAGTGCCGATGCCCGCGCTCGCAGTAGGCCCATCCGTCGCCGTCCTTGGCCGCCATGGAATCCATGATGCACCAAGGATCGCGGAGCGCCCGGGGACAAGAAGCGGAAATAAGCCTGGATTGTCGGAGTTCGCTACGATCCTTCCGCTATGGACAGCTCCTTTTCTCCCATCCGGCTGCCCTGGGACATGCTCCGCCTCGCGGCGAAGTTCTTCCTGCCGCTGGCGTTCTTCTACACGCTCGGTCTTCTCGCCCACGACGCGGCCATATTCCTGTCCGTGTGGGTGGCCGAACCCGCGGGGTGGCGGGCCTACGCGGGGTTCGGCATCCTCAGCTTCGCTCTGCTGGCCACGCTCATGGCCTACATCGCGATGCTCAACACGCTGGGCCGCCAGCTGAGCACGGTGGACGCGGCCGTGCTGACGCTGGACGAGCGGGAGCGGCGGCTGGTGGAGGCGCTCGCGCACACGCTGCTGCCCTTCCTGATCTTCTACAGCGCCTGGGAACTGTTCCTCGACGATCTGAAGGACTTCCAGCGGCTCTCCAACGAGCTGAGGCCGCTGTGGCAGACGGACTTCCTCGCGGAGGCCGGGCTGCTGGAGGGCCTGTTCGACATCAACGTCCTGATCGTGGTGGTCACCCTGGTGGTCTTCCTGCTCAAGGTCGTGGTCGAGCGGCTGTACGAGTCGCGGCAGATCAAGGTGCTCGGGCTGGCGACCAGCGGCCTGGAGTGCCTGTGGATGTTCTTCGGCATCATCTCGATCGGCAACTGGATCGGGGTGGCCAAGGACTGGCTGACCACGCGGGTGGTGTGGAAGGACGCGGTGGACCTGATCGACCTGCCCGGGATCGTCCCCGAACCGCTCAAGAACGCCTGGGCGATGCTGTCGCCGTACGTGCCGGACCTGAAGGACGGCCTGGTCGCGCCGATGCTCTGGCTGGCGATCACCGCGGTGGTCTACAGCTCCGACATGACCCAGGACGTGAAGGTCATCGAGGGCACCAGGATCGAGGAGCGGGTGTCCGGCCTGTGGAAGATGCTGCCCGTCCAGGTGCAGACCACGGTGGAGTTCTTCACGCGCGGGTTCCGCGACAAGTACACGCCGATCATCAACGGCCTGCGGTTCGTGCTCCGCGCCGGGCCGCTGTTCTATCTGACCTTCAGCCTGATCTACGCCGTCCTGGAGGCGCTGAGCAAGGTCGCCTTCATCGGCGTGACCCACCTCATCGGGCCGCACGAGGTCATCTGGTGGCAGATGTGGGAGAAGGCGGCCCACCTGCCGATCGAGGTGGTCCACGAGGTTCTCCGGGTCTGCCTGCTGGCGGCCGGGTTCGACCTGGCCCTGCGCAGGGTGGCCGCCAAGACGACGGCCGAGGTCACCGGGGTTGCGGCGACATCCGTACCGTCCCCGGGCGCATCGCCAGCCTGATCTGGACCTGGAGGGCCGAGAACGCGTCCTGCGGGACGACGAACTCCTTCTGGATCTTGCGTTCCTGGCCCACGGCCAGGGGCTTCGGCTTGAAGTTCGCGTCATCGGCCTTGCAACCGGCCTCGTTGCCGCCCGGCGGGGCGAGGTCGGACCGGGTCGACGGCGACCAGACGCGGTTCCGCCGGTCGGTCACCTGGATGGAGCAGTCGCCTGAGGCGCCGGTGAACCACTGGCTCGCGGCCGGGGTCAGCGGCTTCACCGAGAACACCACGACCGCGACCCTGGTCCGGGGCGGCAGCGGCGGGGAGAAGCTCTTTTGCGGCTTTCCCTCGGTGATGCCGCCGAACCGCCACTCCATGTCGTGCAGCCGTACGGGCCGGCCGAGCCCGGCGACCACCGTCGGGCCGCCCTCGCCCGTGCTGTCGTCGTACTTCTCCTTCCACGGAAGCGTCTGCGCGGCCGCGGTGGCCGCCAGCACGGCCACCAGGCCGACGCCGTAGGCGAGGTTGCGCAGCACCGCGTTCATATCTCCCGCACCGCCCCCACCACGGCGGACTCCTCGGGCTCCGCCTTCGTCAGGCCCAGTTTGATCTCGGCCGCCGGACCCAGCACGCGCAACCCCTTTATCTGCTCGGTGTGCACCTTGAGCACGGCGCCGGGCAACTTGACACCGGGGACCTCGAACAGCATCGCCCCGTAGGCCGGGATCCCCGGCTGCAGAGTCTCCTGGTTCAGGGTGTCGGAGAGGGTGCTGGCGGCGTACACGTCCCCGTCGGTGGTCACGATCTCGGAACCCTTCAGCTGGAGCTCCTTTCTCGTGGCCGAAGCCGTCGCCCAGACGATCACCCAGGTCCCGACGGTGCTGTGCGGCTTTCCTTCCGACCCGAAGGAGTCCTTGATCTTGAGGGACTTCGCGAGCTGGACCCGGTCCACCCGGATCTGGAAGTCGACGGTGTCGATCTCGTCGCGGACGTCGCCGGTGGAGGCGATCGGAGCGTACCGCCGGTCCGCGCCCGGTGACAGCCGGGTCACCATGACGATCGCCGCGAGCAGGGCCACCCCGGTCAGCAGGCTCAGGATCCGGCGCGTCATCCGGCCCGGCCCACGTCGCCGGAGTAGGTCGCGAGGACCTCCCCGTCCCACCACTCGGACAGGGACGACTGGAATCCCGGCCCGTAGGCGGAGTCGGTGAAGTCCATCGTGACGTGCTCGGGGTCGGCGTACTTCTCGGGAATCCTGTAGACGATCATCACCTTCTCCGGCAGGTCGGGGTGAAGCTGGTCGCGGCTGTCGTCGCCGTCACGGACGACGAACTGCGTGTGCCGGTCCTTGAAGACGTGGAGCCTGCCACCCGGAGAGGTGGTGATCTGCAGTTGCTTGGCCAGGTCGTCCGTCGTCGCCGTGTCATGGCCGGCGTTGGTCACCTCCAGCTCGACCACCAGGAAGCGGCCGGGCTTGGGATCGCCGAACTTCGGCGCCGGGTCGACGGTCGCGTACCACACCTTCTGCGGCCTGACCTCGAACCGCTCTCCGTTGACGACCTGGCCGAACTTCCGCTGCGGGATCGGCACCCTGGCCGTCTCCAGCCCTCCGGTGGGCCAGGCCAGCGCCAGTACGGTGGCCAGCACGAAGAGTACGGCCGTCAGTACCATCCACAGCCGCCGGTATTCCCGAGGTGACTCGGTTGTACCCGGGGAGGAGTCCGGAGAAGTCACGGCGGGGATCATATCGGGCATTCCACTACGCGGCGGCGGAGCCGGGGTGTTCACTCCCGGCGCCTGCGGAACACATGTACGGCGGTGCGTCCGGCGCCGAGGCGCCGCAGCAGGTTCCGGCCGAGGCTCTCAGGTCTCAGCCGCCGCCCTTGCTGAAGTGCTGGTAGTCCTTGATGCCCGTCCAGGAGCCGCCCCACTCCCAGCCGAGCCTCCCGAAGGCCCTGACCACCCGGTCGCCGGGGTTGATGACGCCGGGCGCCTCCAGCGGACGCTCGGCGAACTTGCGGGCGTTCTTGTGCGCCACAGAGCCGTCCGAGGACACGTAGGGGTTCTCGCGGGGGTTGATGTCGATGGCCCTGCCGTACGCGTGCTGGGACCAGTTGCTCGATCCGGTCGCCGCGCGGCAGTTGAAGGCCGAGGTGTTGTCGGCGTCGATCGAGTCGAAGTCGTCGCCCTTGTAGGCGTCGACGGGCTCCATCTTGTAGATCGGCCAGCGCCAGCCGTACAGGCGCCTGAAGACCGTGATGATGTCGTCGGCGGCGCTCTTGTGCACGACCAGTTTGCCGGTGTGGGGCTTGTCGTCGAACCCCCAGTAGCTCATCGTGATCATCCGCAGGTCGTCGAGCGGGACGGGGCATCCGGGCCGCCAGGAGTAGCGGAGCTGGGCGCGGGTGACCTTGGACACCTCGGCGGAGAACTTCGGCGGGCCGGTGGGGCTCGGACTCGCGGTGGTCGGGCCGGGCGAGGCGGCGGTCTGTTCGGGTGAGGGCGAGGGCGAGGACGAGGGCGGCGAGGGGGGCTGCCCGGTTGTGAGCGGCCCGGTTCGCGTGGGCTGTGCGGACTGGGGTGCGGCGACCGAGCCGCACGCGGTCATCGTGACGGAGCCGAGGGTTATCACGGCGATCGCCCGGATATGCGTCATGAGCTGGGAGTTTTTCACTTGTGACCCCCGGATGAACGGCAAGCCTCCATTGTAACTATTTGGCTACCTGAAGTGACAAGCGATCGCGGCGGAGATCCAGTCGTAGGCGATCATGATCTCGGACGGCCAGGGTGTGCCGTTGATCACGGCCAGCAGCTTCCAGTAGTGGCTGGCGCGCGGGTCGTACTCGGCGTAGTCGCGCACGATCGACTCGCGCGGGCGGCTCTGCGACTCGGCCATGATCGTGACGATCCGGCTCACGATGGGCGCGGCGGCCTCCGATTCGGGGGCCACCCCCTTGCGCGCCGCGGCAAGAGCTTCATCCATGATCAGGTTGTTGGCCGCCTGCCAGGCGGCGACGTCGATCTCGTCCGCGTTCTCCCAGAAATCGCTGTTCATGTCGCGCAGGGAGGCGCGGAAGCCGGCGTCGGCGAGCAGCTCGGTCAGTTCCAGCCAGGCGTCGAGCTGCTCGATGCTCGGCTCGTCGGGCAGGTCGGGCACCATGGCCACGCGCAGGTTGCCGATCCACTCCTCAAGCGCCGGGTTTCCGTCGGAGACGTCGTCGACGAAATCGTTCACCAGCGCGGTCAGCTCCGCGGTGCCGAGCCGTCCGAGCGCGTTGAGCCGGCGCAGGTCGTCGTCGGTGGGATCGCCCCGCTCAAGCGTGGCCCGCAGTACGGCCCGGGTCCGCTGCAGTGACTTGATCCGCGCCTCCACCGTGCGCAGGTGCAGGAGCAGGGTCTGGCGCAGGTCGCGCTCACCCAGCGACTTGATGGTCGCCAGGTCGACGTCCATCTCGCGCAGCGCCCGGACGAGCTCCAGCCGCACCCGGTCGTCGTCCTCGTAGAGGCGGTATCCACCCGATGTGCGCTCCCGTTCAGGAAGCACTCCGGTGTCGGAGTAGAAGCGGATGGTCTTCACCGGCACCCCGGAGAGCCTGGCGAGCTGCCCGATCGTATAGCTCATGGTCCCGATATTTCTGTTGAGTCTCCAGTAACTGGACACTTTACCGTGGCGGGCATGTCGAAAAAGAAGATCAGCCGAGTGGTGAAGCTGCAGTTCAAGGCCGGTGAGGCCAGCCCCGCGAGCGTAGGCAAGGACCTCGGTCCGCTGGGACTCAACATCATGGAGTTCTGCCGCCAGTACAACGCGGCGACCCAGGGTCAGCGCGGGTTCGTCGTCCCGGTGGTGATCACCGTGTTCGAGGACCGGTCGTTCGAGCTGGCGACCAAGATGCCGACCACGGCCTCCCTGATCCGCCGGACCCTCGGCCTGAGCGGCGGCAGCCAGCGTCCGGGTCACCAGAGCGCCGGTACGATCACCCGCGCACAGTTGCGCGAGGTCGCCAGGACCAAGATGCCCGACCTCAACACCACCGATCTGGACCAGGCGGAGAAGGTCGTCGCGGGTACGGCACGTTCGATGGGGCTGACCGTCCGGGACTGAGCGGTCGCGGGCGAGCTTGCCGTACGGCTTTCGCCCGGATTTCAGGCACCTTGGCGAGCGCGTCCACGTTCTTTGGCTGGGCTTTTCTTCGAAACTCTCGTCCTTGTGTTCGAAGTGGCGCTACAGTCGAGGGCATTGGGTCGAACACGGGTTCGGACAGATGTCTGCCCAGGTGAGGGGTGTGTCATGACGATGCTCGCAGCGCCGTCAGTGACCTGCACACCCGTTCTGCGGGCACCTTCCCGGCATCACGCGACACGCCGTAGCGCTTTCTATGGAAATCTACGTCGGCCGCTATATCCCGTCATAAAGTCCGAGAGCGTGGACCCCGTGCGCAATCCCTACGCCCCCGGTGCGGGGCAGCGTCCCCCAGAGCTCGCCGGGCGAGACCGCGAGCTGCAGCAGTTCGAAGTCGTCCTGGAGCGGGTGGCCCGTGGGCGCCCGGAGCGCAGCATGGTCATCACCGGCCTGCGCGGCGTCGGCAAGACCGTCCTCCTCAACACCTTCAAGTCGATGGCCATGCAGCGGCTGTGGGGCACCGGGAAGATCGAGGCCCGGCCCGACCAGTCGATCCGGCGGCCGGTGGCGGCCGCCCTGCACATGGCGATCCGCGAGCTGGCACCCAGGCACCGGGCGCCCGAGCGCATCGAGGAGTTCCTCGGTGTGCTCAAGGCCTTCGCGATGCGCGATCCCGCCGCGGCCAAGGGCACCTCGCACTGGTCTCCCGCGATCGACGTGCCCGCCAGCAGGGGCCGAGCCGACTCCGGAGACCTGGAGATCGACCTCACCGAGCTGTTCGTCGACGCCGCCGGGGTCGCCACCGACCTGGGTGTCGGCATCGCCCTGTTCATCGACGAGATGCAGGATGTGCAGGCCCCCGACATCTCCGCCCTCTGCGCGGCCTGCCACGAGCTTTCTCAGAGCGGCGGCCCGCTGATCGTGGTGGGCGCCGGTCTGCCGCACCTGCCCAGCGTGCTGTCGGCCAGCAAGAGTTACTCCGAGCGGCTGTTCCGCTACGCGAGGATCGACCGGCTCGACCGGGAGGCGGCCGACCTCGCGCTCATCGCCCCGGCCGAGGGTGAGGGGGTGGAGTTCACCCAGGAGGCCCTCGACGCCCTCTATGAGGCGGCCGACGGCTATCCCTACTTCGTCCAGGCCTATGGCAAGGTCGCCTGGGATCTGGCGCTGCGCAGCCCGATCACCGTCGACGACATCAGGATCTCCGCGCCGGAGGCCGAGGAGGAGCTCGCGGTCGGGTTCTTCGGCAGCCGTTACGAGAGGGCCACCCCCGCCGAGCGCGACTACATGCACGCCATGGCCGTCATCGGTGACGAGCCGGTGGCCACGGCCGACGTGGCCGAAGGTCTCGGCCGCAAGCCGTCCAGCCTCTCCCCGGCCCGTGACAGCCTTATCAAGAAGGGCCTTATCTACAGCGCCGAGCGTGGGCTGATCGCGTTCACCGTGCCACATTTCGGAAAGTTTCTGCGTTCTCAACCCATCTGAACATATGTTCGATACAATGGCGACTGTCTCCTAGACCTCTATATGGCTCTCTAGTGGGGAAGCTAGAGAGCCATATAGAGCTGAATCATGGTGCGCTAGAAAAATCTAAAGATCTCTAGCGTCCAGCCGATACGGGGATAGATTCCTGCAGAGACCCGATCTCGACGGGTCGCCCCTCGACGTCGACCATCGCCACCCGCACCGCCGGGTGCCGGCCGCTCAGATAGACCGCGAAGACCACGTCCACCGGGTCGCCCGCGTGGCTCCGTCCCGGATAGACGAAGAACCGCCAGCAGAGCTCTCGCCAGCTGTCGATCGGATCCGTGCTCGACAGCAACCGCTCGTGCGACCGCCACGCCGTACTCGAACGCAGGCGCCCGAGCGTGACCGCCGGATCGATCGGGCGCTGCTCGCAGGGGGCGCGATACCGGAGCCGGGCGGCGGCCTCTTCGATCTCCGGGGAGAGTACGGCGAGCACCAGCAACCCACCGACCGCGGCCAGCACCTGGAACCACGTGAAACCGGTCAGCACCGACCAGCCCGAGATCGGCGGGGTCCAGGCCATCCCCGCGGCCATGGCGGTCAACACCATGGTGCGGCCCAGCGAGCGCAACCCCACCGGGATGGCGCTGACCTCGCCGAAACAGCCACATCCCACATCGGGGCGACGGCGCCGCAACTCCCACAGGACATAGGTGGACACCGCGAAGAACGCGACCGCACCCCATCGGAACAGGGGATGGCCGGTGGTCGTCAGGCCGACCAGCAGAACCGCCTCCCCGCCCGCGCAGCCGAGCATGGCGGGCGTGCGCCAGCGGTCGGTCACCAGCACCGCCGGTCCGAGCCTGCCCAGCACGCCCGGTTCGGAGTCGCCCATGACCGTCCACACCTTGGCGAACGCACCCGCGGCCAGCAACGCGCCCAGTACCGGAAACTGCGCGGTGATGATCGTCGTCAACATCTGCGTCATCCCAATCCGACCCGGGCGTTGAAACACCCCTTGGTGAGGTCTCCGCCGAGCTCCACGAAGGAGGCCGCCGACAGTTCCACGATCCGGCCTCGCGGAGAGGTGCCACATTCCAGGCACCGGTCGCAGAACCGGCCGGCCAGGCAGCCGCAGGCCGCGACCGGCAGGACCGAGGTGCGTCCGGCGCACACGTTGCGAACGTTGAGCATCGAGCCCAGCGCGAGATAGGGAAGCCCGGCACACGACACTCCGGCATCCTGGCAGTCCGTGTCGGAGCGTTCCAGCATGGGGTAGGCCGCTCCCCGCTCCTCGTGGTCGAAGGCGTCCGACCAGGTGGCGGTGCCCGAGATTCGTGACTGGACGCCGCTGTAGCCGGGAAGTGGTTTCGGCACGGCCGTCCATCGGTAGGGCGGCTGCGACGTCGCCGGCAGCCGGGCGTGAACCACGCCGTCCTCGCGGACCCCGATGGCGTCGAACAGGTATCCGGGCTCGAACTGCGGGTGCCGGACCCGTATCCTCCCCGAGGCCCCGTAGGGAATGACGATCGTGCGCCGGCCCCGGTGCGGCCCGCAGTACAGCTCTATGGTGCGGTCCTTGGGACCGGCGTCGACGGACTGGATCACCCCGGTGATCCGGGTGATGTCCGCCCAGATCCGTTCCACGACCCGGCCCGACTGCACCGCCCTGATGATCACGTGAGCGCCCAGCGGCAGGTCGGCCGGAGCGACGGTCTCGCCGCGCCAGGCGGTCGCCCACGGCGCGATGACGAGCCGCTCCTCGCGTCCTTCGGGGGTGTCGATGACGATCAGATGGGGGCTGACGTCCAGGATGGTGCCGGTGACGGAGTACAGGAGCTCGCCTTCGTCGGAGACCGGGCCCGGATCATCGAGGGGCCGGCCAAGCGCGGCCGCCGCCAGAACGCGGCGGCGGTCAACGCTGCTGTACGGCATCATCACTCCCATGTTTCGGTGAGGTTTCCCTGTTAGCGTCACACGCTTGCCGGAATCCTGCCGTTTGCTTACGCCAATAGGTCGAGCATGTGTCCGACCTCGTATCAAAATTCCCATCCCTGGTGCAACGCGTTGTCATCCACCTTGGGGCAAACCCGTACCTAGTCCCCACCAGATGTCCCGTTACCGAGCTGAGCCGATTTTTGCCGTTGATGGGACGAAACATAGGTTCCGGTTCAGCCGAATTATGGGCTCCGGCTGCGATTCTGGCCACGAGACGCACCCTGACCACAGGCTGGTGATCGCGGTGACCGGCGGGACGCATGAGGAGTTCCGCGAGTATGTCGTTGCTCGCGGTCCTGCGCTGCTGCGTGCCGCCTACCAGCTCACCGGGCATCCCAGCGACGCCGAGGACCTGCTCCAGGCGGCGCTGGCGCAGACCTATCTCGCCTGGGACCGGATTCAGGATCGCGCGGCTCTGGACGGTTACGTGCGCCGGGCGATGGTCAACATCAACATCTCCTGGTGGCGGCGGCGCAAGCTGGAGGAGTATCCGTCGGACGAGATCCCCGAACCGGTTCTCCCGAGCGGCCACGCCTACCTGCCCGAACGCGTGGAACAGGCCCTTGAGCGGTTGCCCAACCGGATGCGGGCCGCGGTCATGCTGCGCTACTACGAGGACATGACCGAGCCGGAGATCGCCAGGGCCTTGGGAATCAGCGTCGGCACGGTCAAGAGCACGGTTTCACGGGCGATGGCCAAGCTCCGAGGTGACCTCACGATTCCGGAGCAGCGGCAGCTGGAGCCGCAGCCCTGAGGCCGGTCCGCCGGGTCGGATCCGGAGGACTCGCTGATCCGCCGACAGCCGTATGGGATCCGGCCCTCATTCAGATGGCACGAGTGGCTCGACCCCTGCCGTGGCGCATGGCCGTACGGCGTCGCGGATGATCCTCAGCGCGTCCAGGAAGGCGCTGAGCTGCTCGGGCGAGAGCAGGCCGGTGAACCAGGTCTCGATGTCCTCCAGGTGCTGCGGGAGCACGGCGCCGAGCCGGTCGACGCCGGCTTCGGTGATGGCCGCGTAGGAGGCCCGGCGATCACTGAGACACGCCTGCCGTACGACCAGCCCCTCGCGCTCCAGCCGGTCCACAACCCTGGTCACCCCGCTGGTGGACAGGTTGGTCTGCGCGGCCAGGTCGCTCATGCGCAGCCGCCGGCCGGGTGAGCGCGCCAGCCGGATCAGGGTCTCGAAATCGATCTCGGAGAGCCCCACCGAGGCAAGGGCCGCATGCGTCTTCGCCGCCAGACCGCTGAAGGCCTCGGCCAGGAGGCCCATCGCCGTCAGCCGGGAGTCATCAAAGGGGATCACGCTCCCACTGTATCCGACGATAGTTGACGAGAGGAATATTCCTCGTGTAGAAATCTGTTGACGCAAATATCCGCAAAGCAAGCATCTCGTTTGGAGCAGGCATGAGCACTCGGACCTGGGAAGACCTTCAGCTCCCCACCGCCGGCACCTACGTCATCGACGTCGCCCACACCCGGGTCGGCTTCATGGCCAAGCACATGATGGTGAGCAAGGTTCGCGGCAACTTCGGTGACTTCTCCGGCACCGTCACGGTCGGCGAGAACCCCCTCGACTCCTCCGCCGAGCTCACGATCAAGACGGAGAGCATCAGCACCGGTGTCGCCGACCGCGACGGCCACCTGCGCAGCGACGACTTCCTCGCCGTGGAGAAGTTTCCCGAGATCACCTTCCGCAGCACCCGCGTGGTCGGCTACTCCGGAGGCGAGTTCACCGTCCTGGGCGACCTCACCATCCGCGACGTCACCAAGCAGGTCGAGCTCACCGTCGAGTACGGCGGTGCCGGCATCAACCCCTGGGGCCAGAAGGTCTGGGGCTTCTCCATCACGACGGAGATCAACCGCGAGGACTTCGGCCTGACCTGGAACCAGGCCCTGGAGACCGGCGGTGTCCTGGTCGGCAAGAAGGTGAAGATCGAGATCGAGGGCGAAGCCAACCCCGCCTGATCTCCGCCGCACACCCGGGCTCCCTCGTCTGAGGCGATGCGGGCTTCTCTCCCCGGCTCTCCCCGGTGGAGAAGGGGCCCGACGGGGTCCACTGAGCGAGATTTTGCGTCTTGCGAGGCAAGAATCCCCAGAGCCGCCGGTGCGTCTAGCTGGGAGATCTTGCCCCTGTCCACAGATGTGGACCAGGTTATCCACAGACAGTGGATAACCTGGTCCCATGCCCTCCCGGAGACACAGCCGGGAATCGCTTTGCTGCCTCGGCAAATGGCCGGTACTCTGTGCTGAGCCACACGGCAACCAGGAGGCTTCGCCTAGTCAGGTCTATGGCGCCGCACTGCTAATGCGGTTTGGGTTTACCGCCCATCCGGGGTTCAAATCCCCGAGCCTCCGCTCTCAGCTGCTCGTTCCCCGACGTTAGGGTCGCCGGGGAACGAGCAGTTTTCGTTTGGGGAGCGATCAGGTGAGCAGTTGGCCTCACTCGCCCCGCAGCGCGGCTCCCCTGCGGGCGGCCGCGTCGCGCACCTGAGGGGACGCGACAGGGCTTCGACCCTGCCGTTCCACCGACTATCGTGATCTTGCTTTTTCGAGGTGAGTACGCGCAGTCCGGTGACGATCCCACCGGGGGTCCAGCCCGTTCAGCGGGCACGCCTCAGCTCACTGCCTGCTTCACCAGCGCGCTGATCCGCGCCTCCACCTCGGGCGTCACCTCGGTCAGGGCGAATGCGGCCGGCCACATCGTGCCCTCGTCCAGCTTCGCCTGGTCGTTGAACCCGAGCGTCGCATAGCGCGCCTTAAACTTCTCCGCGCTCTGGAAGAAGCAGACGATCTTGCCGTCCAGCGCGTAAGCGGGCATCCCATACCAGAGCTTCGGCGCTAGGACCGGAGCGCTGGCCATGATGACGGCATGGACGCGCTCGGCCATGATCCGGTCCGAGTCCTGCATCTCGGCGATCTTCGCGAGCACGTCTCGCGCCTCCTCCGCCTCCTTGTCCGCGCGTGAGCTGCGGCGCACTGCCTTCTTCTGCTCTTGGGCATGGTCCTTCATCGCGGCCCGCTCCTCGGCCGTGAATCCCTTGTACGTGCTGCTTTCGGCGCTGCTCATGGCAAGTCCTTTTTGAACGAAGTGGGTTTGTCGTCTTGTCGGCGGCCGCCACGCCGCAGATATGGCAGGGGCAGGGTCGGCGCTCACCGGTCCTGCAGGAGCCCGAGGACGTTGCCATCGGGGTCGATGACGGTGGCCACCAGGCGGCCGCCACCGACCTCGTGCGCGGCCTCCTTCACGGTGGCCCCCGCGGCGGTCACCTCGGCCAGCTTCGCCTCGATGTCCGGCACGTGCCAGTAGGTCACCGGCGAGGTCATGCCCTGCGGTCCACCGTCCGGCACCAGCCCGATGTGCTGGCCCTCGGCCTCGAAGCCGACGTAGTAGGGCGAGTCGGTCTGCGGCGGGATACCGAGCAGGGCCGCATACACCGCCTTGGCCTTCGCCAGGTTGGACACGGGGTGCAGCACGGTCCTGATTCCCTGGGTGGAAGAGCCGGTCATGGTCACTCCTGTAGTCGTGGGTCACACCGACCCGCTGTGCGTATTCACAGCTTTCCTTCCGGCCTGGCCGATCCGCATCCGTGGTGACCACGGAACCGCACCACGGAACCGCACCACGGATCGACGGCACGGATTGCGCACGGTGGTCACTGCAGATGGCATCGCAGAGGGGATGTAGCAAACTGGGGCAGTGGTAGCAACAGTGGACATCTCGCCTCGCGAAGCCGAGGTGCTGGAACTGGTCGGGGCTCATCTCAGCAACGCCGAGATCGCGGCACGGATGTGCATCTCGGTGCGTACCGTGGAGAGCCACGTCTCTTCGCTGCTGCGCAAACTGGAGGTGCCGGATCGGCGGGCGCTCGCCCAGCGTGCGCCCGAGCCGGCCGGTGCCGGCCCGTCTCACCCGGCACCGGTTCTGCCGGCCCCGCTGACCTCATTCATCGGCCGGGTGAGCGAGCGGGCCGTGCTGAACGAGATGATCAAGACACACCGCCAGGTGACCGCGGTCGGTCCCGGCGGAGTGGGCAAGACCCGGCTCGCGTTGGCGGTGGCCGCGCAAGCAGCCGGCGAATACTCCGACGGGGTGTGGTTCGTCGACCTCGTCCCGGTCACCGATCCGGGCATGATCGTGACTGCGGTCGCCGGGACGCTGGGCCTCGGTGAGCAGCCTGGCCGCGACATGACCGAGTCCGTGGTCGCCGCGCTGGCCGACCGTCATGCCTTGCTGGTGCTGGACAACTGCGAGCAAGTGGTGGACGGGGTGGCGCTGTTTCTCGAGCGGCTGCTGGCGACATGCCCTCGAGTGTCGGTGCTGGCGACCAGCCGGGCCCGGCTGATGGTGCCGTTCGAACGGGTGTATTCGGTCCCGCCGCTGTCGCTGCCCGTCGATGGTGAGTCGGACGCGGTCGCGTTGTTCATGGAGCGGGCGGCGGCGGTCGGCTGGCCGCTGGATCCTCCACTGCGCGACCAGATCGCCGCCATCTGTGAGCGGCTGGATGGAATGGCGCTGGCGATCGAGCTGGCCGCCGCCCGGTATCCCACGCTCGGGCTCGATGGCATCACCGCCGCCCTGTCCCACCCGCTCCGGATGCTCACCGGCGGCTCCCGTGCCGATGAACGGCACCGTTCGGTGCGGGCGGCGCTGGACTGGAGCCATGCCCTGCTGGAGCCGGCCGACCGGGCGCTGCTGCGCCGGGTGTCGGTGTTCGTGGCGCCGTTCACCGCCGCGGCGGCGGAGGAGGTGGCCGAGTCCGAAGAATGCCTGGTCGCCGACGGCCTGGCCCGGCTCGCCGAACAGAGCCTGCTGGTGGTGACGGTGTCCCCCGGCGGTACGGAGTACCGGGCGCTGGAGACCATCCGCCAGTACGCGACGGAGCGGCTCACTGAGGCCGGCGAGCTGGTCGACACTCGATCCCGGCACCTTCACTGGTGCCTGGCCAAGGCCGCCGGCTTGGCGGTGGTACGCGAGGACTGGCGGGCCGGGTTCGACGCGGTTGCCGACGACCTCCGCGCCGCCCTGGCGTGGGCGGCACAAGAGCCGAAGCAGCGCACGAACGCCTACCGCCTCGCCCAATACCTGGCGGAGCTGACCTTCACCCGCAACCTGATCGGTGAGTCCCAGCAGCGCTACGAGCAGGCGGCCGCGTTCGCCGAGGAGCCGGGCTCGGCCGCATCGGCTCTCCGGCACGCCGCAGCCGTGGCCGGCTGCCGGATGCGTGGTGATGACATGTACCGTCTTCACCACGCGGCTGCGGAAGCCGCCCGCCGCGCCGGCGACACCGCTGACGCCGCCCGTGACTTGGCGACCATCGCCACCACCGCGTACCGATTCTCGACCAAGTTCGTGCGGAAGCTGCCGCCGGAGGAGACGGACGCGCTCATCACCCAGGCACAGGAACTGGCCGGCGAGGACCCGGCGGCACAGGCCACGGTGGCGTTGGCCGAGGCCGCGCGGGCGCTCACCGACGCGATCGGTGCCGTCCAGGACCAGCCCGACAACTCCGTGCCAGAGACGATTGCGCGCGCCGAACGGGCAGTCGAACTGACCCACCGTACAGGTGATCCACTCGCCGAATCCGCCGCGCTCGATGTGCTGACCGGCGCCCTGAGCTGGGCTGGTGACATGTTTGCCGCCGCCGCCACGGCCCAGCGCCGGGTCATGCTGCTGTCGTCCACACCGAATACGCCGGCCGCTACCCACGAGCTGATCGAGGCGCTCGGTGAGGCCGCCGAGACCAGCCTCGGCACCGGAGACCTGCCGGGGGCTCGCCGGTGGGCACGACAACTCGCCGATCATCCGTTGCTGGCCGAGGTCGGCCACCGCGCCATGAACTGGCTGCTGGTCGCCGACGCGTTGGCGGGCAACGTTGACCAGGTGCTCACCGGCAGCATCCGGTTCCTCGACGCGTGGCGGCGAGCAGGCAGCCCCGCCCGGTCGTTCCTCGGTCCGGCGATGGCCGCTGTGGCGCTGACCCACGGCCTCCGCGACGACCGTGACGCCCGGCGCGAATGGCAAGAGGTCCTGGATCAGCTCGGCACCCCACCGGAGCGTGCCTACGGCTACGGGGCGGTCTTCGACGCGATGCTTCTGCTGCACCACGGCCAGGTACCGGAGGCGCTGGAGCGGATGGCCCCCGAGCCCAGGCAGGTATGGAAATGGGTCACCTGGATCTGGCACCACTGGTACGTCGCGCTGCGCGCCGAGGCCGCCGTGCTCGCCGGGAGCCCCGACGCTCGCGACCGTCTGGCCGAGGCCCGGACCATCGTGGCCGGCAACCCGGTCGCCGGTGCCATTGTGGAGCGAGCCGAAGCCCTGCTCGACGGCGACCAGGAGGCGCTGCTCGCCACGGCAGATGCGTTTGACGCCGCCGGCTGCCGCTACCAGTCCGCACGGACCATGGTGCTCGCAGGCGGCGACCATGCCGAGCGCGGCGCGGCCGCGCTCGCCGACCTCGGCCTCACCCCGCCGGCCCCGCCCCGACACCGATGATGGCCTCAGAGCGATACTCGCTGAGTAGGATCCAGTTCTCAGTGCGCTCGATCGGGCCACCGCACCGGGTGGCGAACACGAGATCGTGATCCTCCCATCGATTGACTGACGATCATCTCTGCGGAGGCTTGAAGTCGACGAGATACTCCGCGCTGACCGTGCGCAGCTTGCTCCCCGCGGCAAGGGTTTCGTTGAGACTCAGAGTGGTTGAGTCGACCTCAACAAGCCGGCGCCCGACCCTGGCGAACAGCACCATCCTGCCGTTCGCCTCCTTCTTGGACAGCCATCGATCCGCCGCCAGCCGCTCGCAGGGTTCAGAGTCCCTCCCCCACGCCGCGCACGCCTTGCGTGGATCCCCGCCGCTGCTGATACGGACGAATACATCGGGCTCGCTCAGCCGGTTCTTGGCGTAGTCGAGCGCCAGGACGTCGTCGGTGATGGTCCACACACTCACCAGTGTGCGCCCAGGGACAGAATCAGGCACCGCCAGGGGAAGGGACGCGTTGTAAGAGGCGATCAGCTCTTTGCGGTGTCGCTGATCCCAAGCCTCCGTTCGTCGTTGCTGGATCGTCGCCGTCGTGATCACGCACGCGCACACGACCACAGCCGCGATGACCCGGGGTATCAGCGACGCCGTACTCGCCAATCCGGCGGCGCTCGCGTAACTCACCATGGCCAGCACGGTGAATCCGAGCAAGGCCATGTGGGGGCGTGGGCTCGGCACGGCCAGGTCCACCGCGTTCTTGAATACCAGCAACAGCAAGGGCGCAAGCAACGCGCTGCGGATCGGGTGCGCAATCCTCAGCATTCTGGCAAGCAGCCATCCGACTGGAACGACCAGCAATATGCCGATAGCGACCATGGGCATGACCGTGTACGCGTCTATGTCCTCCTCATACAACCGCGACACCGGATACCCGAGCCCGAGGCCTGCCACCAGCCCGACACCAGCGCCCCGGGCAAGATCCTTCCCCATGGGCCCACGATGCCATCAGCCGATGTAGGGCACACGCCGAACCACTCAAATAGTGCTTTATCCGCATGCGCATCGAGCGATCCTTGGGCGGCGACAGGACCTCGTCGCGTGGCACCCATCGCACTTCGCGCGACTCATCCCTTGGCGTCGGTGATCTGCCCGCTTCGCGGTGAGCCGAGGCAGAGTGGTGTAAGCGACGTACTCTCTACGTCCGTCTTCCGGGTTCCCGCCCAGATCTGATCACAGGCCTTTCTGTCGTCACACACGACCTGGCATGCTGCTGAAATGACCAAGAGGAACATCGCGACCAATTCCAAGTGGCAAAAAAGTCCCTCACGTACCAGAGCGTTAATCGTGACCACTGCTGCTGTCGGTGCACTACTCGTCTGTGGCTTATTCCTGCTCAACCGCGACGATTCTCAGCAGGTAGAGCTGGCTACCATGCTGGCTCAGGTCCGTTCGGGCAAGGTATGGAGCGCCAAGCTCATAGAAGCTGAGCGGAGGGTGGAGGCCACCATGGTGGACAAGAAGCATTTTCATGCTTACTGGCGCGAGGCCGGTGACCAGAGGGAAAACCTCGTCAAGGAACTGACGAAGGCCGAACTTTCCGGGGGCTATTCGGTTGTGGTTCCCAAGAACTGACAGTTCCACCGCTGTCACCGGTTACACCGTCGCGTGAGTTAGCGACTGGCATATTCGTCGCGATCGCCCGAAGGTGGTTGATCATCGCACGGGATTGGGGCGACCGACGGTCCGGGACTTCGTTCTTCGGCTCCGGATCACCGGGTAACAGGGTTGACCACGTTGTGTTGTTAGGGCTGGAGAGACAAGAAACCTGTCTGCATGAACAACGTCTTGTCACCACTGCGGACATTCGAGATCATCTCTGCATGCGAGACGGGGAAAGAGGTAAACGACAGCCCGCTCGGTGGTACTTTACGGTGCTCACCGTTGTGACGCTGATTAGTTGCTACTGGGCCAGCGGACCTGTCTGGTCTTACGATCTCGTGTTCCTGATGTTCCCTATCTGGCTGTCGCTGGGCCTGTACTGGTTCTTCCGCATGCTTGCGGAAGCCAGGATGACGGGGTGGGTGACCGTACGCCGGCAGTGGTTTCGCTGGGCGCTGACACCACTCGTCTTCCTCGGCATGGTGGGGGCGCTTGCGGTAGACGGCCCGCGGTGGGTGCGGTTCACGCTCTCCGAACCGAGCATGCAGGCATACGCGAAAACGATCGCCGCAGGCGGTGACATCGATGAGAGTTGTCGGTGGCTAGGGCTCTATTACACCTGCTGGGGCGAACCTGTCGAGGGTGGTGCCCTGATCGGGATTAAGGACCTTGGAATACATGAGGGCCTCGGAATGGTACAGACGGCGGGGACAGGGTTCGCGTGGCTTCCGGGGGGTCGGGCGCCGTCCGATGCGGGCTATGACAACGAATACACCCCTTTCACTGGATCCTGGTGGGACTGGCAGGGATGGGACAGCCTGTGAGCTGGTCGCAGGTTCGATCCTCAATCCGCGTCCGGTGCACAATCGCCGGGACATCTCGCCATGCGTGCTCCCGTCGAGGGTTTCGGGGGTGAAAGTCCGTACTGCAACGAGTACTGCACCAGAGGCACACAACCGCTCACATCCACCCCTGGCACTGCGCAGACCTGGACTGCAAGCCCCTGATCACGGGTGGCCTGGTCCTGATAAGGGGGGGCGGCGCGGCAGGGTAGAGAAGATCACCGGGCCATTGGCAAGGGTGACGAGGGGTCAATCACGGTCACTCGCAATCGGTCCGACGTCCAGGTCGGCGCCCCTGTGAGGCGCAATCCATGCATTTACCAGGTTGACAGCGCAAGTCCCCTCCCGTGCCCAGCCCAATTCCAACAGCAGTCGATCTTGATACCGCGTTATGGCGATGTCAGCATTCAGGCACTATGACCGCCGACATTTCAGATCTGGACGAGCGCAACTACAGACCCTTCGCTTCCATCCTCCTTCTATTGAGCGCGCTTCTCATGGTCATGCCGGTTCGCCGCGTCATGATCGAGGTGAGCGAGTACGGTCTACGACAGTTGCTTGTCCCCACGCTGATCCTGATCGGACTTCCTGCGCTCGGGGCGTTCATCGGAGCCTTTCTGAAATTTCAGGGGTCGGGTAGCAGATTCTTCGGAGTCGCGCTGGGAGTCTTCGTCGGCAGTGTGGGCCTGATGGCGCTCCTCGCCTACTGGTTCTACTACTCGGTCACACACATCTGAACCAGCCCAGCCAAAGCCTGGATATGCGCCGCGATGTCCGTATCTCTTGCGATCAATGAGAGTGGCACCCTCCTCCATGGGGAGGCGCGCACCAGTATGTGATCTTTTTCCGCATCGGGCTCGGGTTGCACTCTGGGTTGCAATATGGCCCCGTTCGATGCCGTTCCAGGCGGACCGGCCATGCGGGTTGGTCCAGGTTGAACCGATCGAGACGGGCAAGATCGGAGCTGTTAACGCGGTTTGGGTTACCGCCCGTCCGGAGTTCAAATTCCCGAGCTTTTGCTCTTCGAAAGGCCCTCTCCCGAGCTCGGGGAGGGCCTTTTTGATCTGCAGGGGGTTTTGGGCTGTCCGGGACCGGCTGGGGTCAAACAGTCGTGGCCTTTGCCGCACGGCGGACTTTGATCATGCTGGGGATGCTCATGCCACCAGGGACTGTTCGTCCAGCTCGGCCAGCTTCACGGTGCACAGGCCACCGCGCTCGACCTTCACGTCGGTCACCTTGAGCTGCGTGCCGGGGGTGAGGATGAACTCCTCCTCGCCGGTGAACGCGGAGAAACGGCGGATGCCCACGGCCCGCATGGGGATCACCTCGAAGAGCGTCCGCTTGCCGCGGCGGCCGAGGAACGCCTGGGCCACGCTGAGCTTCGACGTACACGAGGACACGCCCCACCACGTCACGGTCCGGCCGAGCGGATACTGCGCCCGCAGGTCCAGCGAGACCCCGCGCCACAGCGGCTCCTTGCGGGCCGGCAGACGTGACACGGCCGAGAACAGGAGCCGTAGATACGGGAGGTACGGGACGACCTGGGTGCGGTCCGGGTTGCGCAGGGTGGCGTTGATCTGCCGGTAGAACGCCGACTCGCAGGTGTAGAGGTAAAGGGCCGCGACCTCGTCGGCGGACAGGGTGTCGGCCGCGCCGCCCACCTGCCCCGTGCCGAACTGGTGCGACTGCTCCACGTGCCAGTCGAGCCCCGACAGCAGCTTGGCCACCGGGGCGACGGCCTCGCGGAAGTCCATGAGCGGGGTGTCGAACACGCCGGTGATCGCGGGAAGTACCAGCCCCTCGTCCTTGACGCTGGCGAGCCGTTCGAGGTAGAGCTTGTGCAACTCCATCGTGGAGGCGATGAACGCGCCCATGCGGTCGGCGGTGTCCGCGTCCGCCCCGCCGGTCTGCGCCGTGGGCTTGTTCCACCCCTTGCTGGGCAGCCAGTCGATCTCGTCGGCACCGAGCGCCTTGAGCGCCGTGTTCACCGCGGCGAAGTGGTCCCCGTCGCAGAAGATGTCGCCCTGGGCCGCGGGGTTGGGGTGGTCGATGTGCCAGACCTCCACCTCGGGGTATTTCTTCTGGAGCCGGAGCACGACCTCCTTCAGGCTGCGGGCGTGAGCCCCCCACCATGCGAACACCACGCCCCGGTCGTTCTCGTCGTCGGCGTTCTGCTTGGCCTTCAGGATCTCCTCGACGAGCCTCTCGACGACCGGCCTCCAGAACGCGGTGTGCCGGTCGGTGGCCATCGCCCCGTCGCCGCTGGCGGTGAGTGCCGCGTTCAGAAGCAACACACCCTGCGTGAGCATCGCCTGGAACCACTCCGGCGGCTGCACGGTGTCGTGCTTCTTCAGGAGTGCGCGGATGTCGGCGATCGGCGTCTTCTTGGGGATGCCGTACTTCCACATCGCCGCCGCCTTGATGATGCAGCGGATGGTGATGACCTTGCCGAACTGGCTGTCTTTCCAGTCATGGAAGGTGTTGTCGAACATGGCGATGCCGGTGGCGCTCTCGGCTCGCGGGTACGGGTTCTGGCCGAAGACGACGACCTTCCACTTGTGCGGCGGGTTGGGCTTGAGCGCCTGGAAGGTCAGCTCCCGAACGGGCACGACCTGCGGGCTGCGGCCTGGGCCGATGAACGTGGCCGCTGCCGGCTGCGCCTCGATGACCGGCTTCAGGAGCGGCAGCCACGGCTCGCCGCCGCCCTTGAAGAGTTCGGCGAGTGCCAGTGGGTCATTCGGGTCATTCGGGTCATTCGCGTCGGGCGGGGTGGAGGCGCTGGTGTCACGCATCGGGGGCTCCCGGGTCGGCGGGGCGTGCCGGTGACGGCACGGGTGGTTGGGGCGGGGGAATTGTGCCGCGCGAAGACCCCGGATGCGATGTGGGAGAACCAGAAAGCCCACCGGTTGGAGTGGGTGGGCTTTCCCGCCGTAGGCGGCAGTTTGCTTCAAGGTCTGATCCGCGGGAGGCTCACGGCACGCTAGCCCCAGGCCGGTACGTTCGCAAGCGCCAAGATCGCTCCTGAGTTTCCATCAAGAGTCCGTTTGTCAGTGTGGCGCGGTACCTTCGTGGGCGTCGGAAAGATCCCTTCCTGTGACCGGGGTGAGCCATGGCCGTCGAATGCGTGAAGTCGCCGCTCAGGGTAGTGCTGGCGGACGTCAACGCGGAGGTGGTGGAGTCGTGGCGGGCAGCGTTCGCCGACACCCCCGAGATCGAGATCCACAAGGGGTCGATCCTCGACCAGCACGTTGATGCCTGGGTCAGCCCGACCAACTCGCGTGGACGGATGGACGGCGGGGTCGACGCGGTCATCAAGCGACACCTCGGGGCGGGGATCCAGCTGCGCGTCCAGCGGGCGATCCGCGACCAGTTCGGGGGGTCGCTGCCGGTGGGAAGCGCCGTGTGCGTGCCGTCCGGGGCGGTCAACCCGAAATTCCTGATCTCGACGCCGACGATGGTGCAGTCGGTGCAGAACGTGAGCGAGACGCTGAACGTGGCTCTGGCGTGCGCCGCCGCGTTCCAGGCCGTCCACGTGCAGAACGAGAAGGAGCCGGGCAGCGTCGAGTCGGTGGCGCTGGTCGGCATGGGCGCGGCGACAGGTGGGGTTCCGCCGCGGGTGTGCGCCAACCTGATGTGGACCGGCTACACCCTGTTCAACGACTACTACTTCCGGGACTACGACGACCTGCGGAAGACGATCCGCGAGCAGCTCGACGACATCGAGAGCCGCCCTGAGGAGGAGCGGGTGCGGATCACGCCGCCCGAATCGACAGGCTCCCGTCGTTGACGAGTTGACGAAGGGAATGCGACCCGTCAGGACAACCCAGCCGGGGTGAGCCGACCGGTGGCTGTGCCGTTGGCCGACGTGGTGGCATCGGTCGGACTGCGACCGCCGTCACCGGCCACAAAGGCGCCGGAATCCGCCGAAGAACTCCGGCGCCTTTGTCGTGATCACGATTACCGCATCTGTGAAGGCCGTGAGCCCGGCTCTACCGGGTTCATCCGGACGACGCCGTCGACGACGGTCACGGAGCCGGCGGGACGGATATGGCAGGAACAGTCGACGAGCCCCTGCACGCGGTCGACGGAGCCGATGAAGCCTGGTGTTCCTACGGCGCAGGGGCGGTTGACGGAGATGAAGCCCTGTGTTCCTACGACGTAGGGGCAGTCGACGGAGACGAAGCCCTGTGTGCCCTCGGCGTAAGGACGGCTGATGGAGATGAAGCCCTGCGTGCCCACGGCGTAGGGGTGGTTGACGGAGCCGATGATGACCTGAGGACGATCGACGAAGCTGATGAACCCCTGGGAGTGATCGGCGGAACCGATGAAACTCTGGGGACCGATGATGAAGCCCTGAGAGTCGACAAGGGTGACAGGGCTGACGCGTTGGGAGTCGATGATGATGTGCGTGACGAATTCCTCTGAGCGGCTGATGGAGCCTGAGAATCCCTGGACGCCGGAGACGATGGGGCGATAGGTGGAGCTGGAGCCGTTGAGCCCCTGCGTGCCGGTGGACTCCTGTGAGCGGTCGGCGGAGCTCGGAAGGTTCCGGGAACCGGGGGAGTTCTGCGAGCGGTCGACGGAGCTGGAGCTGGTGAGGCTCTGCTCACCGGCTGGACCCTGTGCGCCCTGTGCGCCCTGCGGACCTGCCGGACCTGCCGGTCCTGGAGGACCGGGAGGACCCTGCGGGCCGACGCCCCACCCGCGGCCCTCCGCGTCCTTGCCGTTCTGACCGTTCTGACCGTCCTTGCCGTTCAGGCCGTCCAGTCCGTTCCTGCCGTTCGAGCCGTTCGAGCCGCTCGAGCCGCTCGAGCCGCTCGGGCCGTTCAGACCAGAGCCCCGGCACCCGAGATCCTTGCATCCACACCTCTGGCAACCGCAGTGCGGGCGGCACCCGCAGTGCCTGTGACAGCCGCAACCTGGCGATCGCCTGAGAGGGGGCCTCGCGTGGTTGGACTTCGGGTGAAAAGCGGTGGTGCTTTTTCCGTTGTTGACGACCGGTGGTCCTCCATAAGCGGTGTCTGCCAGTGCCTGATTCGCCGACACCACGAGTATGCCCGCTGCCGCCGCGACGGCCAGACTTCCGGCACGCCTGCGGGAGAAGGAACTCGACATCCCACTGCTTTTGCGAGAAAGCACTTTTTGTCCCCGTTTTGTTTCTAATCCTGAAAAGTGTCGATCTATTGCTCTACCACGGTCGATGGCAGCATCGAAGACATGCCCGATGGCTTGGCGAATAGCGCATCGTGACAGTCCTGAAAGAGCAAATAAATGTTCATTTACTGCGCTTGGATCGGCCCCGTTGGGTGTGGAGAGGCTGTTTTGAGGATATTTCCGAAAAGGTGTGCCAAGCTTCTGCGGTGAGCACTTAGGTCTGATTATGTATGGCTAAGAGACTTGGTGTTCTTCTGTCAGCGGACGGATGCCGTGCCGGGAGCATCCGAGCACGGCATCGGCGGTTATCCGGTCAGACCCCGTGAAGCTCAGTTCGGCGGCGTCAGATCGATGAAAGGGGCGCAGTTTCGTGGCCAGCTCGGGTTGCCCGGCGTTCCGGGAGTGGGCTGCACGACGCAGCTCGTGTGAGCCACCCTGCCGTCGGCGTTCCGTACCGTGACATGGATGTCGTTGCCCATGCTCATCAGGGCGAGGCCGACCACGTTCCCGGGATAGCCCGGTAGCGATGAGATGTCGAGCCAGCGAGGGGTCGTTCGCGGGTCGCGGATCAATGTCGCCCCGTCGCTCCGGGCGGCTCCGATGAACGCGATGCTGCCCTGAAACGCCGTGTCGATGCTCGCTCCCGGCCCCGGCGGGCCCTGCAGACCTGGCGGGCCCTGCGGTCCCTGCGCTCCGCGCTGGCATTTGTCGCTCTTGAGATTTCCCTTTTTGCACTTGTCTCTCGCCCGGAGAACCGGCTTCACGGAAGCGTGGGTGAGATCGCGGTCCGGAGCCGACAGGCTGTTGCCGGAAGGCGAATTAAGGCGGGCGACTTCTGCGTTCTCGGCCATGCTGTACGCCGATGCCTGAGGTGATACCACCAGAAATGCACTGATCGCTGTCGCTGTGACTGCCCGGACCCGGGCCTGCTTGCCGCTGCGAAGGTCCGGTGTCCATCTGCTACCGCTAGAAGTCATTTCATCCCATGTCGTTTTTGGTTCCGAAAAATCAGGTTCATCTGAAACCGCGACGGCGGTGCCAGTCAGGAGATACCCGATACCTGGCGCGACAGTGCGTGGACTGGGTTAACGAAGGTTAAATGGTGCCACTGTGGCAGGAGACGACGCGGCCTTTTGTTTCTATCAATTCGTGTTCTGGGATGAGTTGCACTCTCGGTCCGAATATCGGAGTTGGACGCCGTTGGCTGGCGATGAGCATGTTTCGGATGGATTTCCTCAGTCCTGTTGAGACGGGTGCTCGCATCCTGTTGAGAGAGGTGCTCGCTCCGCGTCCCTCGTCGGCCTTCCGTGATCGTCCGGAGCCGAGCGGGCCTTCGCCGGACATGCCGCTCGCCGGGCCGCCTCTCAGCCCGGCGCGCCGGGCTGCTCCTCCGCCCGCTTCCTCGCCATTTCACGACCGCTTCCCGGCCGCCTCCTGCTGCGCACCACCCCGTCCGGCAGGAGCCGACGGCCCTCCGGGCTGATCGCGGGTACGGCCGGCGGGGACTCGCCGTGGCCGAAAGTGATCATTTGACAACAGGATGAAAAGGATGGTTTAGGTCTTGTAAGACCTATGTCACGTATGCAATTTTACATTGCATACGTAGATAGCGGCCAGCCGGATCGGGGCCGGCGACGCTGCTCCGCACCCCCAGGAGTAGCCGTGACATCTCCCCTACGTCGCTCCCTCGCAAAGACGCTCCTGCTCGTCGCCACACTCGGGATCGGACTGGGCACGCAGACCGTGCTCGCCGTACCGGGCGCGGCGGCGGCACCGCGACCCGACCGAGAGGTGTCGGGATCGAGCACCGCGGAACCCCCTCACCTCCAGCGCGAACGCCTCCCTGCCCAGGATCGGGCGCCCCTGCCCGCTTCCGACGAGGCGCTCAAGCGCGACTACGACGCACCCCGCCAGGAGGCCAAGCCGGCGGCGAAGGCCGCCGCGGCCTGCAACGTCGGCGACTTCACCAGCCGGACGGGCAGCGCACTGGTCGCGGCCATCAAGGCCTCGACCACCGAGTGCGTGAACACGCTGTTCAGCCTCACCGGCAACGACGCCTATCTGGCGTTCCGCGAGGCGCAGATGGTCAGCGTGGCCTACGGCCTGCGGGACAACTCCCTCACCTACACCGGTGACAACAGCGCGGGCACCGCCCAGCTCGTGCTGTATCTCCGGGCCGGCTACTACGTCCAGTGGAACAACTCCTCGACCGTCGGCCCCTACGGCGCGCCGCTCGAAACCGCGATCCGCGCCGCGCTCGACGCGTTCTTCGCCAGCGGCCACTCCGGTGACGTCAACGACGCCAACGGGGAGATCCTGTCCGAGGCGGTGATCCTGATCGACAGCGCCGAGGAGAACGCCCGCTACCTCTATGTGGTGAAACGGCTGCTCAACGCCTACACCAACGCCTACAACCAGTTCTGGTACATGCGCAACGCGGTGAACAACGTCTACACCGTGCTGTTCCGGGGTCACCAGATGCCGGACTTCGTCACCGCCGTCACATCCGATCCGAGCGTCCTCGACACCCTGTACGGCTTCGCCGTCAACCACCTCGACCTGCTCGGCACCGGCAACGGCTTCCTCACCGCCAACGCCGGACGCGAGCTGAGCCGGTTCCTCCGGCACGACGCGCTGAAGGCCAAGACGCGCCCCCTGGCCAGGGGCCTGCTCGACCGGAGCTCGATCACCGGCCCGACCGCGCGGTTGTGGATGGGCGTCGCCGAGATGGCCGACGCTTACGACCAGGCCAACTGCTCATATTTCGGGACCTGTGACCTGCAGAACCGGATCAAGGCGGCCGTACTGCCGATCCGTCACACCTGCAGCTCCACCCTGCGGATCGTGGCCCAGGAGATGACCTCGCCCCAGCTCACCTCCACCTGCACCAGCCTGTCCAACCAGGACGCCTATTTCCACGGCATCGTCAAGGACAACGGCCCGGTCGCAAACGACCGCAACACCACACTCGAAGTGGTCGTCTTCGACTCCAGCGCCGACTACCAGACCTACGCCGGCCCGCTGTACGGCATCGACACCAACAACGGCGGCATGTATCTCGAGGGCAACCCCCAGGCCGCCGGCAACCAGCCGCGGTTCATCGCCTACGAGGCCGAGTGGCTCCGCCCGGTCTTCGCGATCTGGAACCTCAACCACGAGTACACGCACTACCTCGACGGCCGATTCGACATGTACGGCGACTTCGCCGCGGGCACCTCGACCCCGACGATCTGGTGGGTCGAGGGATTCGCGGAGTTCGTCTCCTACTCCTACCGCAGGGAGGTCTACCAGGCCGCCATCACCGAGGCGGCCAAGAAGACCTACACCCTGCGCCAGCTCTTCGACACCACCTACGACCACGACACCACCCGCATCTACCGCTGGGGCTACCTCGCGGTCCGCTACATGCTCGAAAGGCACCCGGCTGACGTCACCACGATCCTCGGCCACTACCGGACCGGTAACTGGAACGCCGCCCGGAGCTTCGTCACCGGCCTGAACTACAACAGCGACTGGAACACCTGGCTGACCGCCTGCGCCGCCGGAGCGTGCGGCGGCGGAACCCCGAACAACCAGGCCCCGACGGCCGCCTTCACCTTCGCGGTCAACGGCTCGACGGTCTCCTTCACCGACGGCTCCACCGACGCGGACGGCACCGTCGCCGCACGGGCCTGGGACTTCGGCGACGGCACCACCTCCACCGCCACCAACCCCACCAAGACCTACACCGCCACGGGCACCTACACCGCCCGGCTCACCGTGACCGACGACAAGGGCGCCACCGGAACGATCACGAAGAGCGTC
The DNA here is from genome assembly GCF_042898655.1 of Streptosporangium sp. NPDC000396. Classification (NCBI taxonomy): domain Bacteria; kingdom Bacillati; phylum Actinomycetota; class Actinomycetes; order Streptosporangiales; family Streptosporangiaceae; genus Streptosporangium; species Streptosporangium sp. NPDC000396. The sequence goes on along the minus strand of NZ_JBIAZA010000012.1, from coordinate 160,027 downwards.
ACCGTGAGCGGGTATCCGGAGTGCTCCGAGCCCGACGTCCGCCAGCTCGGCAAGAACTGCAGGCGGAGCAACATCTCGGCGGCCGCCGGTGACCTCGCCTACCGCTACATCTACATCCCGGCCGGGACCGCCCAGCTCAGGATCACGACAAGCGGCGGCACCGGCAACGCCGACCTCTACTACAGCCCCAGCTCCTGGGCGACCACGACCAACTACACCGCACGCTCGGCGACCTCGGGCAACGCCGAGACCCTGACCGTCACCAACCCGGCGGCGGGCTACCACTACATCAGCCTGCACGCCGCCACCGCCTTCGGCGGGGTGACCATCACGACCGAGCACTGATCCCGGCCTCGCGGGCCCTTCCCACCCGATGGGGAAGGGCCCGCGAGCCGTCACAGGTAGACGCGGGGATCGGCCAGCAGCGGGCGCGACAGCCGTACGGTGATGAACTCGTTGTCGTCGGGCTTGCCCGGCGTACGGCCGGAGGAGAACGGGAAGTTGTTGTCGTCCAGCACGCCCAGGGTCCAGTCGTTGAGGATCACGACGTCCTCGATGGTCTGGAACGGGAAGCGGAAGGTCTCCCCGAACCCTCCCAGGCCCCGGGGGTTGGCCAGGTCCAGCAGGTCGGCGACGAGGGTCTTGCGCAGGTCCTGGTCGCGGATGTCCACCAGGTAGATGCGCTTGGTCTTGGCGGCGTCCCCTTGGAGGTTGTCGCGCTCGATGACCAGGAACCGGTGCCGGTCGACCGCGATCATGTCGCCGATCGAGTTGTCGGGGCTCTCCAGCTGGTAGGTCCAGCGCTTCCCGGTGTAGGTCCGCTTCCGCAGGTCGAACTCGTGCATCCGCAGCGACCCGGCCGGGTCACCGGTCACGGTGCCCTCCAGCAGGGGGTAGAGCTTGCGGCCGTCGACCGAGCGGGCCATGCCCTCGAACCCCTTGCTCCGGCCCAGGTTCGGCTGGCCGCCCTCCAGGAACGGGTTCTCCGGCGCCTTCACGTCGGGCAGGGAGACGGGCTCCTCCAGCAGTTTGCCGGAGGAGGAGAAGTGCAGCAGGAACGGGCCGAACTCGTCACCGATCCAGTAGGTTCCGTCGACGGTCCGCACGATCGACTCCACGTCGAAGTCGGCGCCGGTCAGCGTCCGGTCGGGCCGGGTCAGCGGCCAGGTCACGTGGCCGTCGGGGTCGCTCAGGTTGAACCCGCCCAGCACCTCGACCTTGCCCTGCGGGAAGTCGGGCTTGATCTGGTGCACCCGCAGCAGGAAGTCGGCGCTGTTGGCCTTGGCGCCGTAGCCGTTGTCCGACAGGACGTCGAAGGTGCCGTCATGTCGCCGTGCGATGCCACTGAAGCCCTGCACCGGCTGCCCGGCGAACGGCGGGGTCACGCCGTTGATCGGGGCCGTGCCGAGCTGGCTTCCCGACGGCTCGCTGCCGGGAACGAACGTCTGGGCGGGCAGAGAGGCCAGTCCGGTCAGCGTGGCGCGGTCGAACTCGGGGCGCCAGGGGTCGGCCATGGCGGGTGCGGACACCGCCAGCGCCAGTACGGCCGCGCCGAGTGCGATCGTCATGCGTCGTCTCATGGCGGCACGGTAGAGGACCCGCGTAAACGGCCGGTGTTGTGCCGCGGGCCGTACAGAAAATCGTGCGGAGAAAACGGGCGGAAAGCCACGCGGGGGAGAAATGGGAAAGGGATGCAACAGAACGCGCGCCCCATGCGTCCCTGGGTTCGTGGAGTTCACCGATTTCGTCGCGGCGCGGGGGAACGCGTTGTACCGGTACGGCTACGTGCTCACCGGCAACGCCGAAGACGCGGCCGACCTGACGCAGGAAGCGCTGATGCGCCTGGGGGACGCCTGGTCCAGGGTCAGGAAAAGGGACGACCCGGAAGGGTACGTCCGCACGATCATGGCCCGCCTGCACATCAGCATCTGGCGGCGATTACGCCGGGAACGCCTGGTCGACGTGGTGCCCGAGGCCGCCTACACCGATGACCGGTTCGGTGACGACCTCGGCCTGTGGAACGAGCTGAAGGGCCTGCCGCCCAAGCAGCGGGCCGTGCTGGTGCTGCGGTACTACGAGGACCTCTCGGATCAGGAGATCGCCGAGCTTCTCGGCATCTCGCGTGGCACGGTGCGCAGCCAGGCGGCCCGTGCGCTGGACAAGCTCAGAGTGCGGGTGGCCGCTCTCGAAACGGGGCGAGTGTGAGACGGGGTGAGTGTGATGAGCGATAGGAGTGAGGCGGAGCTGATCCGCGCGCTGACCAGGGCGGCGGACGCCGCTCCCGAGCCGGTGGGGGACCTGCTCGGAACGATCGACAGGCGACGCAGACGACGCACCCGCAGGCGCGTGCAGTCGGCGCTCGCGGTCGCCGGAGTGGTCGCGGTGATCTGTGGCGGTACGGCGGTGGCCAGAGGAGTCTTCTCCAACAGGGGCGGAGAAGGCCAGATCCTCGCGAAGACCACGGCCACGGCCGACGCTTCCGCCAGGCCGACCGGTGCCGAGGAGCCTGGCAAGATCGCGGTGCGGCCCGCCGCGGAAGTCTGGCCCGCGGCGGTGACCAAGATTCCCGCCAAGGCCGCGGACGGCTGGAAATACCGGCCGATCACCGGGCTGAGCGCCACCGAGCTGCTGCTGACCGCCGAGTCCTCCTTCGAGAAGGCCGGGCGCCTGGAGGTCTACGACACCGCGACCCGTAAGAGCACCGTGCTCGCCGACATGCCCGCCCCCGAGGGGGTCAAGGGCTACTACGCGCAGGATGTCGAGGTGGGGGCCGAGTACATCGCGTGGTGGGGCGAGACTCCCAACAACTCCGACAAGTGGGCCGACTTCTGGGTCGTGCCGCGGACCGGAGGTACGGCGAAGCGCGTCGGAGAGGTCACCGGTGATCTTTCCAGGGTGGAGCGGATCGGCGTCGCCGCGGACTCCGTCGTCTGGTCGGTGATCGACGGGGGGATCTACCGCATGCCCCTGACCGGCGGATCACCGGAGAAGATCGAGGGAACGGACGGGCTTCACCTGATGTCCTGGCCGTGGGCGGCCGACGTCGCCCAGGAAGCGGGTGAGGACTGGGAGAAGAACCAGACCAAGGTGGTCAACGTGGAGGAGGGAATCATAGGCAACGTGGACGCCCCGGACGGGGTCCAGGGGCTCCGCTGCGGCGAGGTCTGGTGCTACGGGAAGGAGAAGGAAGCGGTCATGGTGCAGGGAACAGGCGGCTTGGAGCGCAAGACCCTGCCGGGCCTGAGCTCCATGGGCGGGGAGCGCCCCCTCGCCCGAGAATTCGGATTCTTCGGTGTTTCCGGGGTCGTGGGCCGGGACGCACAGGGAGAGGAGATCGAGGACGCGCAGGTGCCTCTGGGTGTGGTGTACGACCCGGAGACCGGCACCATGGCCGGGATCGGCAAGCGGGACCGATCCGGTGGAGGGAGCTACGGAACCGGCACCTCCTCCTCACCCACCTCGATCGTTTACTGGGACGAGGATGAGAGGCAGGTGGAGGAGTGCAAGATGGTCGACGCCGAGTCCGTTCCGCGCCCGTCGGGGGCGCCTGCTCCCACGGGGAAGACCAGGTCGTGCACGACGACCCAGAAGGGCGGCGGCAAAGAGCTCACGGTGGTGAACCTTCTCGCCGTGCCCTAGGCGGAATAAAGTTCCAGACATGAGGATCTTCAACGATGTCAGGGAGCTCAAGGCCGCCGCCGGCGAGCACCTCGGCCACACCGAATGGCGCCAGATCACCCAGGAGCAGGTCAACCTGTTCGCCGACGCGACCGGCGACCACCAGTGGATCCACGTGGACGTCGAGAGGGCGAAGGAAGGGCCGTTCGGCACGACCATCGCCCACGGCTACCTGAGCCTGTCGCTGCTGCCGTCGTTCATGACGGAGCTGGTGCGGGTGGACGGCCTGGCCATGGGCATCAACTACGGGCTCAACAAGGTCCGCTTCCCCTCGCCGGTCCCGGTCGGCGCGCGGATCCGGGCCGGGGCGGAGCTCGTCGACGTCAAGGGAACCCCCGCGGGCTACCTGTCGAACATGCGCCTGACCATCGAGGTGGAAGGCCAGGCGAAACCCGCCTGCATCGCGGAGACGCTCTCCCTCTACGTCCCCGCCGAAAGCCCTTGAGCTGAGGGCGGCAGGGGTCTATCCCCCTGCCGAAAGCTCCTGGGCCAGGATCGCGGCCTGGACGCGGCTGCGAAGACCCAGCTTGTTCAGCAACCTGCTGACGTGGGTCTTCGTGGTCGCCTCCGCCATGTCCAGCTCGGCGGAGATCTCCGCGTTCGACAGGCCCCGCCCGATGCACATCAGCACCTCGCGCTCGCGCGGGGTCAGGCTGTCGACCTGGTACGGCCTGCGCTCCGGGACGGTCGTCCTGAAGGCCGAGATCAGCCGCCGGGTGACCGACGGCGAGATGAGCCCGTCCCCCCGGGCCACCACCCGCAGCGCGTCCACCAACGCCTCGGCGTCGGTGTTCTTGAGCAGGAACCCGGCTGCCCCGGCCCGAAGCGCCCCGAAGATGTATTCGTCGATGTCGAACGTGGTCAGGATCAGCACGTCGGCGATCCCGCTCAGCTCGCGCGTCGCGGAGATCCCGTCCAGTTTCGGCATCCGGATGTCCATCAGCACCACGTCGGGCCGTAGCGCGAGGGTCATGGCGACGGCCTGCTCCCCGTCCGAGGCCTGGCCGACGACCTCGATGTCGTCGTGTCCCCCGAGGATGAGGACGATCCCGGCACGGACCGCCGCGTGATCGTCGGCGACGAGGACCCTGATGGTCATATGGTCTCCCCTGTGGGCAGTTGGGCGCGGACGCGCCAGCCGTCATCGTGCGGCCCGGCCTCGAAGACGCCGCCGACGAGGGCGACCCGTTCACGCATGCCGATGATCCCCGCGCCCGCGCCGGGGAGGCTCCGCCTGGCACCGGCACCGTCGGTCGAGTTGTCCAGGGTCAGCGTGATCAGGCCGGGGTCGTAGGAGATGACCAGGTCGGCGGCGTCGTCGCCGTGCTTGAGCGCGTTGGTCAGAGACTCCTGAAGGACCCGGTATCCGGCGAGGTCCACCGAGGCGGGCAGTTCCCGGGCCTCGCCGTCCACGCGGAGCCGTACCTCCATCCCCGCCTCCCGCGCCCGCTCCACCAGCTCGCCGACCTCGGCGACCCGGCGCCGGGTCGCCTCGACCTCCTCGCCGTCCTGCCGGAGCAGTTCGATCATGGTGCGCATCTCGGCCATTCCCTGGAGGCTGTTCTCCCGGATCGACTCCACCACCCCCTGTACGGCCTGCGCGTTCAGGTCCTTGCGGGAGAGCACCGCCGCGGACTGAATGGCGATCGCGCTGAAGTGATTGGTGATCATGTCGTGCAGTTCCCTGGCCATCCGGGTCCGCTCGGCGTTCACCGCCGCCCGCCGATCCAGCTCGGCCAGCCGCGCGACCTGCTCGGCCCTGGTCCGCTCGGAATCGGCCTGGTCCTGGAGCTGCTTCGTGATCATTCCGGTGGAGACGGGGACGATCCCGATCAGGCCGATCTGGACGGCGACCAGGGCGAGAAGGCTGAGATCGTCGAAGACGAACGCGGCTCCCACCCCGCCGACGACGGCCAGGACCGAGGTGATGCCGAGCAACCACCGGCCTGCCACGGCCGGGCCGTACCGCACGGCCGAGTAGAGGTTGTCGGTGAAGATCAGAATCGTGGCCATGGACGGGCCCGCGAAGCAGTCCGCGACGGCGGCGACGACGCCCAGCCAGAGGCAGGCCATCGGCGAGCTGCGCCGCACCGCGACCGCCAGGCAGCTGACCAGCAACGGCCCCACGAGCAGATAGGCGGGCGTCGCCCGGGGGAGATAGGCGCCGGCGGCGAGCAGGGCGAGGCCGACGAGAAAGCACACCACGGCCCCAAGCGCGTCGTCCCGTCTCATGGCCCCATCCCACCACTCCGGGGCAGGCGGTTGATCCGGCGGCAGACGGGTTCACCGTACACACAAGGATGTAGACGGGTTCATCTGCGCCGACGATGTCCCACCTGGCCCGATTGGTGATTCTTGAACCATGATTCTGGCGATTATTCTCGGCTGCGAGATCGGGTTCTGGGTCCTGCTGGGGCTGGGGCTCGTCTCACGCTACATGCTGGGCCTGCGGCGCCTCAGCGCGATCCTGCTGGTGTCGGTGCCGCTGCTCGACGTGGTCCTGCTGGTCGCCGCCGTCATCGACATGCGCGGCGGAGCCAGCGCGACCTGGCACCACGGCCTGGCAGCGGCATACATCGCCTACTCGATCGTCTTCGGTCACCGGACCCTGAAATGGGCCGACGCCAAGTTCGCCCACCGCTTCTCCGACGGTCCCGAACCGTGGAGGCCCCCGGCGGGCGGCATGGCCAGGGCTCGATACGAATGGGGCATGTGGTTCAGGATCATCATCGCGTACGGCATCGCCTGCGCTCTGCTGTTCGGCCTGATCTGGATCGTCGACGACCCCTCGCGAACGGCCGCCCTGACCGCCTTCATGGGTGGCCTGCTCAAGATCCCGATGATCGCCGTGCTCTGGCCCTTGACCTACACCCTGTTCCCGAAGAAGGTCACCGGCGACTCCCGTGCGTGATCTCTGAGCGGATCTCCCGAACCGCGCATCCACCGCACCAAGCATGATCAACCCGAGAGCCTCCCGGAGCCCCCATCAGAGCAACCCCCGGGGCCGATCCGGCTCCCGGAGAGCACATCGACAGCGGATCCGTTAACTGGTTCGAGGCATCGCTTGGGACCCGCTATGATTACTTACGCAGCGAGCGGCCGTAGCTCAATGGATAGAGCATCTGACTACGGATCAGAAGGTTAGGGGTTCGAGTCCTCTCGGCCGCGCAGATGCAGAAAGGCTCCTGAGCAGGCGTTATGCCCTCAGGGGCCTTTCTTCTTTTGGTGCTCAACCGGTCTCTTCGGTGTCTGTGGGAGCCAACCTGGGAGCCAAAGGTGTGAGTCTGCCCAGTAGGGCCCCGGAGATCGCCTCCGTCGCCGCGCGCTTGTCGCCCTCCATCAGATGCCCATAGACATCCTTGGTGATCGAGATGCTCGCGTGCCCGAGGACGTCGGAGACCACATGCAGCGGCGTGCCCTGGGCAAGCATCAGATAGGCGCCGGCCGCTTGGCTCTCTCACGTCCTGTACCTAATGCAGGACAGGATCAAGCCGGTACCGCCCTCACGATCGCCTGACTATGGCTGATCTCCGCCCAGAGTCGAGGGCGATCGAAGGTCTGGGGCTTCGTGCCTCAGTCCCAGCCCACCGGGTAACGGGGCTGTCCCAGGTCGACCGCGCTCACGACGCCCGGCACATGAGGCTGAGAGGATCGCCCGTGATTTCCGTCAGACCCGCATGCCAGGATTCCCCTGATCTAGCCTCAGAGAGAGCGGGATTCCCATGAGCGTTTACAGCTGGCTTGATGACGGTGCGTTCTGCGCAACGCACGTCCGCGGCCTCACTCCGCATGAGGCGTTGGCCCGCCTCGGTATCGAGGTGTTTGACGGTGACGATGAGGAAGGTGAGATCGAGGAGGGTCTCATCTGTGCTCATCCGGCCGAGGGCGGCACCATTCTGGGCGAGTGGAACGGCTTCGCCGGCACGCTGGACGAGGTGTTGCGGCCCTTGTCGGCCGGAACGATCACGGCAAGCGTCTTTGTCAACGTCAACAGGGTCGCGGACTTCGTCCACTACGCGGACGGCTGCAAGGTCCTGTCGTTTGACCCGCTGATCCCCCATCCCGCGGCCGATGCCCAGGCGGCCTACCTGTCCGACCGGATCGAGCTCGGCCTAGTCCATGGCAACTCGGAGGGCGGGCTTGTCGCGGCGCGGCAGCTGGCTGAGCGCATCACCGGGGTACGGCCGAACGTTTCCAGCCACATCGTGGTCGCCCACGGCGTCCTTGAGTACTGAGGCTTTTCAGTCTTACGTGCCGGGTGTCGTGAGCCTGGTCGCACAGCGGCTTGCCGAACGGTGGTCTGTTTCTTGTCCTGACCATTGATGAGCTGTGGCGCCAAGATGAAAAGGTTCACGATGTGGTGACGGCCTCCGGTGCTATCCAGCATCCCCGTCGTCGTGCCCGATCGCCTACGGCAAGCCGTACCCATGCGGGGAGGGGCGGCACAATGCCGGAGATCGTCTCAACGAGAGTACCGCCGTGCCCGTCGCGTGCCCGATGGGGCGGGAAACGAGGGGGAACAGCGGGGAGTCACGGGGAATGCGATCAGGGCGCTGAGCTGCGTCTTCGCTGGTCGAGCAAGATCGGCATGCATCTTTGCAAGCAGGATGTCAGGAGTTCGAATCTCCTAGGCTCCACCACCCAAACGCCTCGCAGCTGATCTTGATGTGAGGCATCCGGGCCATTAGCTCATAGGGACCAGTACGGCCATGCCGTCATCATCGCCATCCCGGTCCTTCTTCCGCTCGACTTCCACGCGTGCGCTCAGCGCGTCAGCGATCTTCTGGTCGGCGTCTCGTGTCGCGTGCTGGTAGATCAGCGCGGCCCGGTCGCCGCCGTACCCGGCCCTCCGCCGCCCGCCGCCCGCCGCCCGCCGCCCGCCGCCCGAGCGTGCGGCGTGGGCGCCGCACGGGAGCATGAGCGACGTGGCCAAGCTGCCAGGGGTCTATTTCTGGGAGCCATCTTGGGAGCCAACGGGCCGTACGGTCTCGGACCGAGCTGGACTGATATGAACGAGCGAACCCTTCATGACGTGCGCGGCGAACTGATCTGAACGCCCTTGGACATCGTTTGGGGGCCTACGGATCAGAAGGTCAGGGGCTCGAGTCCTCTCGGTCGCGCAGCAGGTCAGAGGCTCTCTGGGATCATCCCAGAGAGCCTCTTTCGTGTTCGTACAGCAGCGAAATACAGCAACGTGACCTCACGCAGACGGTCGTCTGCGGACCTCACGCGTCGAAGCTGGGAGCTTTCGTGGGAGCTGAAGGGCGCCCTGTCAGACTTCCGAGGCCAGCGGGCTCGCTCAGGCACCGCCGAGGTCATCCCGGAGGCGGCGGACCCATTCGGTGGGGAAGACCTGCTCAAGCCGCTCTTTGCTGATCTTCAATATCCCCTCCTTCGCCAGCGGGAGGAGCGCGCCGTTCTGCACCCGGGCATGGCGGCTATGGCAGTAGTCGAAGCCGAGCCACATGCCCAGCGACAGATCGAGCCGTTCCGTGAGGGCGCGAAAATCAGCAGAAGACACGCGCCGCCCTTGGACACGACGCAGGCCCAGCGGAAGTCGGGGTCCAGGTCTTCGACCTTCAGGGCGAGGATCTCTTCCGCGCGGGCCGTGGCGTACAGCATGCGCCATGGGGACGAGCTGAACATAGTCGTAGCCCAGGTTGGGCAGGGGCGCCGCCGCCCTCCTTCTGTCGTCCCCGGGATGTGGCGCCGCCCCTCTTGCCGACCCCGGCCATGGTTTCCCGGAGGGCGGAGTCTGTCAGGGAACCAGCGATGCGAGGAGCGCGTGGGCGAACCCCCTTGCCGCTTCGTCGTCGTCGCGGAGGTCGGGTGTGGACATGTGGTCTAGGAGGGCGTGCTGGAAGCAGGCGCCGAGCAGCAGTCCGGCGGCGGCGTGCATGTCGGCGTCCGGTCGTAGCCGGCCGATTTCCTGTTCGGCGCGCAGGTATGCGGTGAGTGCTTCGTTGGCCTTGTGCGGGCCGGCGTCCTGGCGCCGTAGCTCCTCCTTGTGTGTGGCCAGGGTGGCGGGGTCGGCGAACATCGAGGCGAACATCGGAAAGCCGTCGCGGTAGAAGGCGATCGCGGTCTGGGCGATGGCGGTGAGGTTGTCCGCGGGCTCGCCCGTGCCCGGTCCGATCTGGAGCGCCTGCATCAGCCGGGTCATGCCGGGCGAGCGCTCCCGCACCACCGCCACGATCAGGTCGGCCTTGTTGGTGAAGTGCTTGTACAGGGCCGCCTCGGTGAACCCGGCGGCCTGCGTGATCTGGCGGGTTGTCATGTTGGCCAGTCCCCGCTCGGCCATCACCTTGGCCGCCGCGTCGAGGATCACATCCCTGGTACCCATCTGAGTCCCTTCTTGATTCGGGTCACGCTTGACGTGGTTAGTAAACACTCACTAACCTCTCGCTCGAAGCAGTTAGCGAGCGTTTACTAACCACTAGGAGTGTAGATGAAACTCGCCGTCTTCGGCGCTACCGGCGGCACCGGACAGCACCTCGTCAGCCAGGCCCTGGCCGCAGGCCACCACGTCACCGCGGTCGTTCGCGACCCGGCCCGGCTCCATCAGGCACCGCACTCTCGGCTGGAGCCGGTCATCGCCGATGTGATGGACCCCGACGCGATCCGCGCCAGCCTCACCGGCCGGGACGCCGTCGTTTCCGCCCTGGGGCCTCGTGCCAAAGCGGAGGCGACGGTATGCGCCGACGGCGCCCGCGCGATCATCACCGCGATGCGCGCCACCGGAACCCGCCGCCTGATCGTCGTCACCGCCAGCGGACACGTCGTCGACGGCGGTGACGGGCCACTCAACCGCTTCCTGGTCAAGCCGTTACTGCGGCAACTCCTCCGCGCCGGGTTCACCGACTTCGCCCACACCGACCAAGCCGTCCGCACCAGCGGCCTGGACTGGACGATCATGCGGCCTCCGCGCCTGACCGACGGCGCACACCGCCCCTACCGCACCGCCCTGGATGAGAACGTGCGCGGCGGCATCACCATCGCCCGCGCCGATCTGGCCCACGCCATCCTCGCCGCGCTGGCCGACCCGGCCACCATCGGCCACAGCCTCGCCCTGGGATACTGACCATGAAGAAGAAGATCATCATCGGCCTGTGCCTGCTACTCGCCGCCGCGCTCGCCACCACCGGCATCGTCGGCTACCTCACCTTCCTCCGCCCGCCTGACCATGCCCCGGCCGAACTCTGCGCCCCCGGGCACAGGCCGGACGCCCGCCCTCGCGTGGTCGCCGCCGGCGCCAGCATGACCCAGGGCACACTCGGCTCGGACTGGGTCGGCTCGCTGCGCGCCCAGCCCGAACACCAGGGATACGCGTTCATCAACGCCGGCATCAACGGCAGCACCAGCGCCGACCTGCGCCGGCGGGTCGAGGCCGACATCGTGGCCTGCCACCCGGCCGCGGTCACGATCCTGATCGGCACCAACGACGTCCGCAACGGCGTCCCGCTGGATCAGTATCGAGACAATCTCGGAGCGATCATCGACCGCCTCAAGTCCCGCACCACGGCCAGGATCGCGCTGATGTCCCTGCCGCCGCTCGGCGAGGACCTGGACACAGAGATCAACCGAAAGCTCGCCGGATACAACGCCGCGATCAAGGAAATCGCGCACCAAGCCCAGGTCGACTACCTGCCCGTACACGAACGTCTGGCCGACCACCTGCGGCCGCAAGGTGGGCGGCAGCCGTACGCCTTCAGCTTCCCGCTCGCCTTCACCGCCGCCGCCCAGCACTACCTGCTACGGCGCAGCTGGGACGAGATCGCTCGCGTCGGCGGACGCGAGCTCCTCATCGACCACGTCCACCTGAGCGACCGCGGCGCGGCCGTCATCACCGGCCTCACCTCCCACTGGCTGTCAACAGGACCCAGCACCCGCTGAAACCTCCAGTTCGCCCCCATCGGAGATCACCATGACCGTTGCCATCACCCTGATCCTGCTCCTCGTCGGCGGCCTGAGTGTCCTGATGTACCTGGCCTTCCGCCGCCCGCCCGTCAACCCGCCCAAGAAGTTCCGCACCCGTGGGCCCAGGCCCGGCGCCCACACCGTCACGGTCACCTTCGGTGACAGCCTCACCCACGCCAGCCTCAGCGCGGACTGGGTGGGTGCGCTGCGCGAGCGGCTCGGCCCCGGCGGGCACGAGTTCGTCAACGCGGGCATCAACGGCCACACCACCGCCGATCTGCTGGGCCGCCTGGAGGAGGTCGTGGCCTGCCAGCCGGACGCCGTCACCATCCTCATCGGCACCAACGACGCCCGCAACGGCATCCCCGTGACCCGCTTCCAAACCAACCTGGAACAGATCGTCGACCAACTGCAAGCCCATACCACCGCCCGCATCGCCCTGCTGTCGGCGCCCCCGCTCGGCGAGGATCTTGACGGCCCGGCCAACCGGGAACTTGCCCCCTACAACGCCGCCATCAAGCAGACCGCCACCTGTGCGGGCATCACCTACCTGCCGGCATATGAGCGCATCGCCGAGCACATCCGCTCCAACGGCACCGCGCCCCGCTTCGCCTTCAGCTTCGGCCTGGCGCTGCGCGTCGCCCTGCAGCACTATCTCCTGCGCCGCTCATTGAACGACATCGCCACAGGCAACGGCCTGACCATGCTCACCGACCACATCCACCTCAGCGACCAAGCCGGCACCCTGATCGCCGACCTCGTCACAGGCTGGCTGTCCCGCACCCCTGCACGTTGAACACGGTTGACCGGCGGATCTGCAAGATCAAGCGGCGCTTTTGTCCCAAGTCAGCTCGGTCCACGTCCACCCCATGGTGATCACCGTTTCGCGACCGCACAAGCAAGAGGTGGCTAGATCACCATCCTGACCGGGATGTTCGTCGGCTGCGAGGTGTGCGGAGTCCTGATACCTGTCCACCGCCAATTGAGAAGCCCCGGCCGACGCCACTCTTCCCGAGCGGCGAATCGGTGACAGTGACGCCACAGCCCGTATACGCGCCGAAGACTCGGACATGGTCAAGATCCTGGGACTGATCTGGGCGGGACATGACGATCGGCTGCCGAGTTGGCCGAAGTCTTTCGCACAGGTATCAGGCGAGACGACTACGCGGCAGGAGAGACGTTGCCGAAGCAAGACCTGCTTCGGTCGGTTGCGGGCGGTGCGGGGTGTGTTCGAGAGCGAGATACGGCATCGGACCGGGTCGCATGTCCTTCCGAGAACCCTGGAAGCGGGTTCGGGAGACAGCTTGTTGACCAACCCGTTTCCCATGAAGGAGGGCCGTTGACCGTTGAGACGGCCGAACTCGACGACGCGGAGCTGATAAGGCGGTCGGCTGATGATCCGGGGCAGTTCGCCGGGCTCTTCGACCGCTACGCCCGGCAGATCCACCTGTATGTCGCGCGACGGCTCGGCACCCAGGCCGCTGACGACATCGTCGCGGAGACGTTCCTGGTGGCCTTCCGCCGTCGGCATACCTACGACCATGAGTTCCCGCTGGCCAGGCCCTGGCTGTACGGCATCGCCGGCACGCTCGTGGCCAGACACAAGCGGCAGGAAGAACGCCTGTTGCGCGCGTTGAGCCGTACCGGCGTGGACCCGCTGCCGGAGCCGATGGCGGACACCGTCGTGCGGCGGGTCACCGCAAGTGGCAGGGGGCGCGAGCTGGCGGGGGCGCTGGCGGCACTGTCCCTCCGTGACCGCGAGGTGCTGCTGCTGGTGGCTTGGGAGGACCTGAGCTACGAGGAGGTTGCACGAGCGCTGAATATCCCGCTGGGGACCGTCCGGTCTCGGCTGCATCGCGCGCGCAAGAAGGCACGTGCCGTATTGGAGTTGGAGGAAGAATGATGCTCAAGGAGTTTCGCCGTGACACCCCAGCGATGACGCGGGAGGCCGAAGACGTGGCGCGCGCCAGGCTGCTGGCCGCGATGCGTGAGCCCGCGCCCGAGCCCCGGCGGTCGAGGCCGCGGATGGTCTGGCGGCTGGCGCTCGCCGGCGCGTTGATGGCGGCCGTCGGCGCCGGGATGCTCGTCACCAATCAGAAGGAAGCGGTCATGGCGCCGGTGGCCAGCGTGCGGGAGTTGAGCGAGCTGGCCGCCAGAGCCGCAGAGAACGACGTCACGCCACCGGCTCGTGCCGGGCAGTGGCTGTACATCAAGGAACTGCAGGCCAAGCCCGTGGGGGGCACCAGCTTCGCCGTGGACCTCAGCCAGCGGGTCACCCGGGAACTGTGGACCAGCGCGGACGGTAAGAAGGTGGCTTGGCGGACGGAGAACGGCGAGCTGCTGATCCAGGGCACCTTGGGAATCTCAAGCGCGGATCTGGCGGCGAAGCCGATCACGCCGGAGGGGGTACTCGAGAGAATCCGCAAGTCTTTCTCCAAGGGGAGGGCCCTCGCGAGGACTGGGCCGGATTTCGCGCCGGAAGAGAAGCTCTTTCGGAGCATTCTCCAGCTGATGGGTGAGCAGGCACTGGTTCCGGAGGTGCGCGCGGCGCTGTTCCGCGCGCTTCCATCCATCCCCGGCGTAACGGTCAAGCAGGATGTGAAGGACGCCGACGGGCGGCGGGGGGTCGCCTTCGGCTACACCGGTAGCTGGTCGCACCTCGACCTCATCCTCGACCCCACCGACTTCCGCTACCTGGGCACCTACGGGATCACGGTCAAGGACAGGACGTTCGAGTACGACGACGTCGGCAGGGTCGACGTCCCAGCGAACACCGTGTTCGGCCTGTCGGCCCAGTTGGAGACGAAGGTGGTGGACAAGCCGGGGCAGAAGTGACCTCCGGGTACGGCGGGCGGTCGTCAGGCCATGGGCCGCCTGCCATACCCGGCGGCTGGTAAGGACCAGCTAGGGACTCGTGTTCCAGACAGATCCCTCCGGAGCAGTCTCAGCTCACCCGGTTGCGTCTACGGAAGTGGTGTTGAGATTTGCTAACGCCGTTGCTCACAACGTCTCCGAACGCCGGTGGACATCCCTGGAAGGCGATCACGGGAAGAGTGGTCCTGAGCAGGCGTTTCTGATACCTGTAGACGCCGGTGGACGATCTCGAACTGGCTACGGATCAGAAGGTCAGGGGTTCGAGTCCTCTCGGCCGCGCAGCAGGTCAGAGGCCCTCTGGGATGATCCCAGAGGGCCTCTTTCATGTTCGTACGGCAACGAAACACAGCAACGAGGTCTGCCCGTCATCACCCGCTTCGACGGCTACCACGGCCGTTACCTCCTCCACTGTCACAACGCCGAACACGAGGACATGGGCATGATGGCCAACCTAGAGATCATCTAGATCAAAGGATGGCGTCCGGCCGGTACTCCACCGCCTACGGCGGTGCACGGCGAGGGCCGCGCACCGCCGTACGATCTCGTCGATCTGTACGGCCGCCGCGACGCTGAAGGCGGCCGTGAGCATCATGGTTCGGTGGTCACGGGGACGTGACCACTCGCGCAGCGGAGGCCGGCTGCCCGGGACGCGGGCCACCCTTGGGCCAGCCCATGGAACCCGGCTTGCGGGCCTCCTGGCGGATCCTCATCGACACCGCGAACTTACAGGTCACCTCCTTGATCACCGCACCCATGCGACCACCGATGTAGACGTTCACCGCGGTGTCGTCCTTGCGGGCGAGCTGTCGGATGCCCGCGCGCCGGCCGAGGCTGACGCACGCCCCCGTGAAGGCCAGGTCGATCACCACCGGTTCGGTCCCCTCGATGCGGCTCAGCACGGTGTTGGCGGCCTGCGCCCCGAGCGGCCCGGCGGCGTAGCCACTCATCCGCAGCGGCTGGCCCGACGGTGCGGCGGCGTCGCCCGCCGCGACCAGGACCACAGCGCCGGCCATTCCGGTGATCATGCCGACATGCTCGGATGTGAAGAGACCGAGATCCTTCAGGATCCCGGTCAGGTCGGAGACCCGTGTCACCGTCAGGGCGCCGATGTAGGCGAGGACGAACCACCGGGCGTTCGGCACGCCGCTCAGAGCCAACCGGCGTCCTTGGCGATGTGGACGGCGTGCAGCCGGTTCCTGGCGTACAGCTTGGTGACGATCTTGGTCAGGTAGTTGCGCACCGTCCCGACGGACAGGTACGGCTGCGCGGCGATCTGCTCCAGGTCGTCGCCGTTGGAGAAGCGGCGCAGCACGTCGAGCTCTCGCTCGCTGAGCGGGCTGATCGCCATGTCCAGGGCGGCGACGGCCAGCTTCGGATCGATCACCCGCTCACCCGCCATGATCCGCCTGATGGCGGCGACCACCTCGATGTCCGGCTCCAGGTTCAGCAGCGCCACCAGTGCGCCGCGCACCATGTGCACGTCTTCAGCGAGCAGAATCCTGATCAACGCGCCTCCCCATCAGTCACAGGAAGAGGCTTTTATAGCCTTCTACACCGTTCGTGAGGTTCTCACGAGTGATCGTAGCTTCCTCACATGCCGGTGCCGCCGCCGTCCCGTCTGCCGCGCCGGACATCGGCGCCCGCCGCCGGCGGCGCAGCCGTACCTGGATGGGGGAGTCCGGATAGGGGTCGTCCGCGGGGGCCGCGGCGCCACCCGTTCCGGTCGGCCCCGGATCGCGCGTCTTGGTCGCCGACTTTCTGGGCCCGGCCGGAGGGTGTACGGCGGGCGGTGTTCCCTTCCTCTGCCATTTTCACAGTAACTCGGTGGGCGCCGGAATACATCGGCTTGAAGGCCGATGTTTGTGCGGCCGCTTTTTCCTAACCTGTGGCCCTGACCCGGCGCGACACGGAGGGAAAGAAATGGAAGACCTGGAGAACAAAGTCGCCGTCGTCACCGGTGCGGCGAGCGGTATCGGTCGTGGAATGGCCGAGGCGTTCGCCGCCGCCGGTATGCGCGTGGTGCTGAGCGACATAGAGGAGGCCGTGCTTCACTCCACGACGGCTGATCTGCGTGATGCGGGCGCGGACGTGCATGCCGTGGTGACCGATGTGTCGCAGGCGGAAGAGGTCTTCTCGCTCGCGGCGTCCGCGCTTGAGAAATACGGCGCCGTCCACGTGTTGTGCAACAACGCGGGCGTTCATACCGGCAGCAGGCCGAGCTGGGAGAGCACGCTCGACGACTGGTCCTGGATCCTCGGGGTCAACCTGATGGGCGTCGCGCACGGAATCCACGCCTTCCTGCCCGTCATGATCGAGCAGGGAGAGGAGGCGCACATCGTCAACACCGCGTCAGTGGCCGGCCTGATCGCGGGTGGCTCGCTGTACGGTGCGACGAAGTCGGCCGTCGTCGCACTCTCGGAGACCGTTCACCTCGAACTCGTCGACGGCGGCTACAAACCACGGATTTCCGTGCTCTGTCCCGGGTTGGTCGACACGAAAATCTTCACTTCCCAACGTAACCGGTCGGCCCGTTTTCCCGATGCCGGTCCGTTTCCGAGCACTTGGTCCGTCGACGTCGCCCGGCAGGCATTCAAATTGGGCCTCAGTCCGCGAATCGTCGGAGAACACGTGTTGCAGGCGATCCGCGAGGAGCGTTTCTATATATTTACGCACCCGGAATACAAAGAACACATAGAACATCGGATGACGCAGATCCTCAACGAGGACAACCCGACAATGCTGCCCTTTCCGAGCAGGTGATCCACAGCCCGAGCCCGCGAGCAAGGTTGTCTCTGCGCGGTGGAAGTCGTGGAGATGATTACGGCCGGGTCGGCTGAACGCGCCGGCGGTGCCTGAGCGCGGTGACGCACGAGCCCGGCAGCGAGGGGAGGAGGCGGGTCCACCGAGCCGTGGCATCGACATCCCCGGCGACCGGGTGATCGCTCTGGACGGGAAAGCCCTGCGTGCTTTCTGGGGCGGGACAGGAAGCCTGCTTGTTTCGCGGCGTCTGACTTCGTGCGCATCGACGGCGGCATGAATCCGCGGTGGACATGCGCCGCGTTGATCTGTCACCATTCCGGACATGATCGTTGGAAAGGATGACACCACCTTCATCCGGTGAGTGTTCTTGTGCAGCGGGAAGCTGCTGAAGTCCGCGAAGAATGGCTGGGCTGGGCGTTGTCGACGCTGCCCGCCGACCGTCCGGCCGCAGAGGCCGCCATCTCCGGGCTGTATTCCCTGATCGGGCTTGCTCCACCGCGCTTCCATTGGGTCCCGTCACCGGTCGCGGCCCTGGAAACCGTTCCACCGGGTGTGCGTCTACGGCCTTCGGAGGCCATCGAGCGCATGTCCGAATGGCCCGTGCCGCACCGGCTCTCCTCACTGATGAGAGGGCTGTGCCGCGAACTCGACGCCCAGGTCAGATGGGTCCACCAGCCGATGGACCAGCTGATTCGCCAGAAGGTTCGCAATTCGCTTTCGCGGTCCGCCGACAGTTCGCTCTTCGAGCCACTGCTCACGGTGCACGCCTCGCGGTACCGCCTGAAGAACGTCTGGTACGGCACGCAGTGCGCCTCCTGGGTCGCCCATTACGACGCCCTCCGCCGAGCGGCCGGTGTGGTCTTCACTCCTGAGCAGACCCGGCAGTTCGATCTGTGGGTGACAGCGGCCCGGTCATGCGGCTGGTGGTGGCCTCGTGAAGGCGTGTGCGTCATCTCCGAGCGGCCTGTCGCCGTGCACACGGAGGTGTGGGGCGATGACGGCGAAGTGCGGCTGCACTGTGCGGACGGCCCCGCGGTGCGTTACGCGGACGGGTGGGACGTGCACGCCTGGCACGGGACGCAGGTGCCCTCCTGGGTGATCACGGATCCGAGCGTCCAGCGGATCGCACGGGAGGTCAATGTCGAGGTCAGGCGGTGCGCGATCGAGCACATCGGCTGGGCGTCCTACATCGGCCGGGCCGGGCTGCGGCTGGTCGCCTCCGCGCCGGACCCCGGAAACCCCGGCTCGGAATTGCGGCTCTACGACATGCGGAAGGAGACCAGGGTGCTCCTCGCGGTCAACGGGTCCGTCGAACGCGACGGGCGCCGCCGCCGGTACGGGCTTACCGTGCCGGGCTTCTTCGACGATCCGATCGCCGCCGCCGGCTGGACCTACGGGCTGTCCGCCGAGCAGTACTCCCTTCTCGTCCGCCGAACCTGAGGTGCCTTCCATGACCGTGACTCTCGCTTCGCTCTCCCAGCGGACCGGACTCGCCGTGCTCGACCATCTTGAGCGGTCGGCGAGCATCCCCGTCGTCGACGGGCTCCAAGCCCAGGGCGACCTCATC
The DNA here is from genome assembly GCF_042898655.1 of Streptosporangium sp. NPDC000396. Classification (NCBI taxonomy): domain Bacteria; kingdom Bacillati; phylum Actinomycetota; class Actinomycetes; order Streptosporangiales; family Streptosporangiaceae; genus Streptosporangium; species Streptosporangium sp. NPDC000396. Next base: position 141,231 of record NZ_JBIAZA010000012.1, on the reverse strand, counting down.
GTCATCCCGCTCTCCGTCGTCGCGCCGTCCGTGAGGTTCTGGCACGATGCCGACTGGACGGACGTGCCCCCCGAGGGGGTCGAACTGCTTCGTGGCGTGGCCGGAGGCAACCCGCACACGCTCGTGGCCGACCCGGGCACCTGCCGATGGACGACCGACGTGTCGGACTCCGACGGGCTGGCGATCGGCGTTTTCAAGGCCTCGGCCGTCGTCTACCTGCTGCATCCCGAGCATGGGGCCACGGGCTGCGCACCGGGTGTCTACGTCGTCCGGCGGCAGCGCGAGCACGAAGGGCGCAGGGCGCGCTTCGTCGCGGACTGACTTCGGCGCACTCGACCGGACCCGTCGTCGACGAGTCCGGTGGCACTTCGTGATCTTCGAGTCGGCGTTGCTGCGGCCTTGCCGCAGTCTGTGATCTCCTCGCCGTCCACGGATCTTGGCGGGCGCAGCCGAGGCCGCCCGGAGGTACGGCCGGGCCCCTGAGCCGGCCCGCCTCCGGGCGGCCGGTTCAGGGGCCCGGCTGCACCGATGCCGGATCTCAGTGGACGGGCTCGGTGCCTTCGCGGGCCTGCTTGGGGAGCAGGAACGCGACCACGAAGGTCAGCATGATCATCCCGGCCACCATCCAGAAGGTGTTCCGCGCGGAGGCGGTGAGGTCGCCGTCCGCCGCGCCGAAGAAGACGGTGCCGAGCAGGGCGACCCCGAGCGCGCCCCCGGCCTGCTGGAGGGCGTTGAGGGTGCCGCCGGCCGAACCGGTCTCGTGCGGCTCGACCCCGGCCAGCGTGATCTCGAAGTACGGGCCCATGATCAGAGCCGATCCCAGACCCGTGGCGAGCAGGACCGGGGCGAGCAGCCACGGGTTGACTCCCGGGCCGATGAGCAGCAGGAAGGCGACGACGGCGATCGTCATGATCGCGGCGCCCACGTGCAGCACCTTGCGGCCATACTTGCCGACCACCTGCATGAGGCCCATGCCGAGAACCATGCCGAGGGACAGCGGGACACCGGCCAGGCCGGCCTTCAGTGGGCTGTAGCCGAGGCCGTACTGGGCGTAGAGGTTGAAGACCAGGCTGAATCCGGAGAAGGCGCAGAAGTAGATCGTCCCGGTGACCATGCCGCCGACGAAGGAGCGCTTGCGGAACAGGCTCGGCGCGATCAGCGGGTCACCGCCCCTGCGGTTCTTGCGCGATTCGTACCAGCCGAAGAGCGCGAACACCGCGGCGGACGCGGCCATCATCGCGAACGCCCAGGCCGGCCAGCCCTGCTCGCGTCCCTGGACCAGCGGAAAGACGATCATCAGCGAACCGAGGGAGGCCAGGACCGCGCCGGGAAGATCGAGGGTGAGTGCCCGGATGGGGCGGGTGGCGGGCAGGAACCTCATCGCCGCCAGCACCGTGACCAAGCCGATCGGCAGGTTGATCAGGAAGATCATGCGCCAGCCGGTGCCGAGGAGGTCGGCCTCGACCAGCCAGCCCGCAAGGATCGGCCCGCCCACCGCGGACAGCCCCATGACCGGTCCGAACGCGGAGAAGGCCATCCGCAGTTCCCTGGGAGGGAACATCTCCCTCATCATGCCGAGCCCTTGCGGGATCATCGCGGCGCCGAACAGCCCCTGGACCATGCGGGCGGCGATCACGGTTTCCGGTGAGACGGAGACCGCGCACAGCAGGGAGCCGATCACGAAGCCCGCCGCGCCGATGACGAACATCCGCTTGCGGCCGACGATGTCACCCAGCCGTCCGCCGGTGAGCAAGCCCGTGGTCATGGCCAGCGTGTATGCCGCGCCGAGCCACTGGATCATCGAGCTTCCGCCGCCGAGGTCGGCCCGCATCGTCGGACCGGCGATGTTGGTGACGGTGGCGTCGAGGAGTTCCATCACGGAGCCGGCGAGGATCACGAAGAGCGCTGGCCAGCGCCGTTTGTACGGCGAGAGCTCGGGCGAGGGCTCAGTCAAAGGCTCCGGCAAGGATTCAGCGGCGGCCGGGGCTTCCATCGGAGGCATGTCGAGGGTGGTGGTCATCGCTCCTCCAGAGCCTGTGTCGGGGGCAGCGCGAACGCTACGAGGGATAGCGGACGATCTGGTCCCGCAATGTCCGGGTTGTTCTCGAACCATGCGGAACGGTTCGTTCTGTTCCAGAATAGCAGAACGGAATGATTCATTCCACAAATTTGCGGACGGGATCTAGTGAGGCGGCTGCTGGTCGTGGGCAGCGGCGGAAGTCTGGAGCGGGCTCCGGGGCGGCGGTTCGTGGACAGCCCGAACTTCCCGAAGGAGCATCTCTCCGACGCCCGCGCCCAGGTCGAGGCCCTTGAGCTGCTCCGTGCCGAGGGGGGCGGGCTGGACTGGTCCTATGTCAGCCCGCCCCCGGTCTATCTGATCGACGGCGAGCGCACCGGCTCCTACCGGGTCAAGGCGGGAGACACCCCGATCCATGACGAGGGCACCCGCATCACGGTCCCGGACCTCGCCGCCGCCATCGTTGACGCCCTGGAGAAGGGCTCCTTCGTCCGGGAGCGTTTCACCGCCGGTTACTAGCCGCCCAGATTGGCCGCCATCCGGGACAGGACGTCGATGATGACCCGATACTCCTCGGCGCTGATGCCCTCGGTGACGCGGGCGCGGGTGGCGGTCACCTTGTCCTGCATGTCCGCGTGCGCGCGGACACCCGGGCCGGTGAAGGCGAGCGGCTCGTCCCCGGTGAGCCAGCCGCGCCCGCGGAGCTCGTCGACCAGCGGGCGAAGGGACGGTTGTTCGGCGCTCAGGAAGGGGCTGAGCTCGGCGTCCAGGTCCGCCACGGTGCGAGGTTGCCTGGCGATGATGTTCATCACCTGCCAGTGACGGCGGGTCAGCCCTTCTTTGGCGAGCAGGTTGTCGATGGAGCGTTCGACGGCGACGTGGAGCTGCTTGATCCAGTAGCCGACGGGGCGCCGGTCACTGGTGATCTCGGAGACGTTCACGGTACTTCCTTCGCGATAGATATATGTACTTTGACAATAACTTGTATTTTTACATGTATCATGGATTCATGGAAGACCTTCAGGCGATCGCCGCCGTCGAGCGGGCCATGGTGGCGATCCGGCGCAGCCAGAGTCGTCGTGCCATCCAGCGCATCGCGGGAGGCGCCCAGATGGATCCCGCGCTGTTCGGGGTGATCGACGCCGTGGAGGAGGGCCCCGAGGCGGCGACGGTGAGCTCCGTCGCCGACCGGATGGGCGTCGACCAGCCCCGTGCCAGCCGTCTGGTGACCAGGGCGGTCGAATCGGGGCTGGTCCGGAGGGTGGCCGACCCCGAGGACGGCCGCCGGAGCACCCTGGAGCTCACCGACCTGGGCGCCGAGCAGGCCGAGCAGGTTCACCGCTTCCGGCGCGAAGTCTTCGGTACGGCGATGCGCGGCTGGCCGGAGCATGACCAGCGAGAATTCGCCCGGCTGCTCACCGCCTTCGTGGAGGCACTGGGGCAGCGGCAGAGAAGAGGCTGAGAGCCTCCCGAAAGCGTCCCGAGAAGAGGAATCCGGCCATCGGGCAGGGGCCACGGGCGCGCCGAGGGCGGGCGACCGGGTCATGGAAAGGCGGATGTGTTTTGACCTGATGCCGCTTGCCGTGCCCTTTGGGCGGGGGTGGAGTCGATTAGTAGTGAGCGTGAAAAGGGGGACCTCATGAGTTTCATACAGGTCGTCGAGTTCGACACCACCCATGAGCAGGACGTCCAGCGGCTGATGGACGAATGGCGCGACTCAACCCAGGGCGAGCACACGGCCACGCACACCACCCTCACCCGTGATCGCACGCGCCCCGGCCACTACGTCGCCATCGTCCAGTTCCCCTCCTACGAAGAGGCGATGCGCAACAGCAACATGCCGCAGACCGACGACTTGGCCCACCGCATGCGGGATCTGTGCGGCGGACCGCCTCGTTACATGGACCTCGACGTCATACGAGACGAAGATCTCTGACGAGACTCACCCTCAAGCGGTGCGCGAAGAGCTGACAAAGGTCTGGAATGCGGCATGCGTACCGATGGGACGGCGCCGACCCGCGGCCGGATATGAAGGAGCATGCCTTTCGCGACGGGGAGGCCGTTCTCGCGGCTGACGGTGATACTGATCCTGCTGACGGGGGTCACGGGAGTGGTGGAGGCCGCCAGCTTTCTCGGGCTCGGCCGCGTGTTCACCGCGGTGATGACCGGCAACATCCTGTTCTTCGGTTTCGGGCTGGTCGACCACGCCGTGCCGGTCGCCGGTCCGGCGGTGGCGCTGGCCGCCTTCGCGGTCGGCGCCCTCGTCGGGCACCGGGTGAACGGCGTGCTGAGCGCGAGGAAAGGGGAGCGGTGGCTGGCGTTCGCGGTGTTCGGCGAGGGAGCTCTCCTTCTGGTGGCGGCGATGCTCGCGTTCGGGCTGCTCAGCGGTTCCTCGCACCAGCCGGCCCACCGGCTCGTCGTCATCGTCGTGCTCGCCCTGGCGATGGGGTCGCGCAACGCCACGGTGCTGCGGGTGGCGGCCCATGACCTGCCCACGACGGTGGTGACCCGGTCACTGGCCGGCCTGTTGATGCTGCCGGGCCGGGAGACGGCGGGACGGCGGTTCGCCACCGTCGCGGCGACCTTCGTCGGCGCCGTCATCGGCGCGCTCCTGCTGAAACTACATCCCGGGGTTCCCCTGCTGGCCGCCTCGGCCGTCGAAATCACCGTCGGTGCGCTGTGCCCTCGGGTAAGGCCGTGACGAGTTCCGCTCATGCCGTACTCGGCGGACATCGGGACGCCGGTGAGGAACTCCATCTACTGGCGGACCAGGTGCTTCCGATGCTCACGTTCGTCCGAGAGAACGTGTCGTCATCCCATCGGAAGAGGGCGACACTGGATCGCTTTGGATAAAGGCCCTGTTGAGGGCAAGTCCTAGAGATTCAGCGGGGCCTGCGCCGGTGTCGGGAAGGCGAACCGCGTCTCCGCTCCGGACCACCACACCCCGATCGCGAACGCCGCCGTCGCCTCGATGTAGACCGCACGGGACAGCCCCCCGCAGGGCACAGGCGTGCAGCCCATCGACGTGATCAGCGCGGTGACCTGGTCGAGGCTTCCCGGGTCGTCACCGCAGAACGGCACGGCCAGCGGGGCGCCTTCGAACGTTGGGCGCGGGAGCGTCCAGATGCTTTCATGGCACAGGTTGAACGCCTTGACCACATGGGCTCCCGGCGCGGCGTCCGCCATCCGCCGGGAGATCGACGTCGTGCCGCCTGTCGTCAGCATCAGCCCGTCGTCGGTCGGCACGATGGGGTTCGTGCAGTCGATGACCGTCCGCCCGGTGAGGGTTCCGGCCAGCCCCCTCACCACCTCCGGCGCCACGTCCGCGGGGAGCGCCACGAGGACGAGGTCGCCGTGGGCCGCCCCGTCCGTGAGGGTTCCGTGCCCCGCAGCGCCGATGCGGGCCGCCGCCGCGGCGGCCGCGGCCTGGTCGCGTCCGCCGACGAGGACGTCGTGCCCCGCGCGGACCCACGCGCCGCCCAATGTCGTGGCCATCATGCCCGTGCCGAGGATGCCGATGCGCATGGTGTGACTCCTGACTCCGGATCGTCGGTGATCCGGCATGTTCCGAGGTGGCATGGCAGGTGATGCCGGTCCCTGACGCTAGGTGGTCCGATGCGTACCGCATGGTGTCTGTCGGACCGGGCAGGATGGGGGCGTGGAGAATCTCCCCGACCTGCCGGAGCTCGCGTACACCTCCGACTGCCGGGCGCGCCTCGCGTTCGAGGTGCTCGCGAACCGCTGGGACAGCGTTGTCGTGTACACACTCGGTGAGACCAGTCCGATGCGGCCACGTGAACTGGTCGCCCGGATCGGCGGGATCCATCCCAAGGTCCTCAACGAGGCACTGCGGCGCCTGGAGTACAACGGCCTGGTCGAACGCCGGGCGTACGCGGAGGCGCCACCCCGCGTGGATTACGCGCTGACGGAGGCCGGTGTCGCGCTGCTCGGCCCGATGCGGGCGATGGGTGTGTGGGCCGCGCGTTACGGGGACGCCGTACTGAACGCGCAGGACCGGTTCGTGGAGCGGAGCCAGGCGCATCGCCGTACCGGCACCTAATCCGAAAATCAGACAGTACCTGGGCAGGCGGTAGTGAGCCCATGCCGGTGAATATCGGATAGGGCCTGGCGAGCGAGTCGTGGTCAGGCAGCGGGTTCGAGGATGACCCGGTAGCCGAGGGCTTCGAGTTGGCGGATGTGGTTGCGCTTTTTGCGGTCGGGCCGGATGCGGGTGTCGTAGAAACCGGCGCCCAGGTCGTGGAAGCGGGCGTCGGGGTCGGACAGCAGATGCCAGACGATGGTGAGGATGGAGCGGCCGATGGCGACGACGGCCTTCTTCTTGCCGCGGCGGCGGGCGATGCGGCGGTAGCGTTCGCCGAGGAAGGTGGGGGTCTTGCTGGCCGCCACCGCGGCTTCGCCCAGCACCCGGGCCAGGTAGCGGTTGCCGTGGCCGGTGGAGTTCTTGCCTTTCTTCTTGCCGGCCGACTCTTTGATGATCGGGGTGAACTTGGCCCAGGAGTTGAGGTGGCCTGCGGTGGGGAAGCGGCTCATGTCCAGGCCGATCTCCGCGATGATCGTATGGGCGGCGATCAAGCCGACGCCGGGAATCTCATCCAGGCGCTGAGCCGCGTCACCGAAAGGGGCGATCACCTCCTCGATCGTGTGGTCCAGATCGGCGATGTCGGCCTCGATCGCCTCGATGCGAGCGACCATCTTGCCCAGCAGGTAGGCGTGGTGGTCGGTGAAGTGGCCGGTGAACGCCTCCTCCAGGGCGGGGATCTTGGTGCGCATCCGGGAGCGGGCCATCTGGGCCGGCACCTTGGGGTCGCGCTGGCCGCCGATGAGGGCCTTGAGCATGGCCCGGCCGGAGACGCCGAAGATGTCGGAGGCGACGACGCTGAGCTTGATGTGCGCGTCTTCCAGCAGCTTTTCGACGCGGTTCTTCTCGGCGGTGGCCGCGCCGACGAGGTCGACCCGGTAGCGGGTCAGATCCCGCAGGCGGCGGATCCGGGGTGGGGGGACGAAGCTGGGACGGATCATCTGCCGTTCGGCGACCTTGCACAACCACACAGCGTCGATGGTGTCGCTCTTGGGCCGGCCGGGCAGGTGTTTGACGTCACGCGCGTTGACCGGCCAGACCTCAAACCCTGCCGCTTCCAGCAGGTAGAAGACGGGCTTCCAGTAGTCGGAGGTGGCCTCCATGACCACCCGGGTCACGCCCAGGCAGCGGAAGTGATCGCTCATGGCCAGCAGCGCGCGGGTCATGGTGGAGTGGGTGGCGATCTCCTGCATCCGCTTGCCGCGGCCGGTCTCGCTCGGCACGCGTACGCAGGAGACCAGCTCGGCCTTGCCGATGTCGAGTGCGGCGATCCTAGGGATGATCTCTTCTTCGTCGTTGGTCTCGGCCAGCACCGGTTCCTCCTCGCTCCCATGGGCAACGGCGGATGCCCGCAGGAGCCAGGGCGGTTGCGGAAGCTAATCCGCGTGCTCGAAGCGACAATGAAGGGCCCATCGAAGGCTCCCAGCGCCCGACTAGACGACGGCCTCATGCGGACCATAGAGCTACGGCGTCGGCGGGCAACCACTCCGATTTTCAGCCCGGAACGGGCTCTCCCGCAGGGGAAATGGGACTAGACGAGGAAGTCCTCAGTCGTTCGAGCCGCGGGAACGGCGAAGGGTGGTGACGGTTCGTTGAGGTCTGGAAGGGTCACGGAGCATTGGCCAGCCGCCACAGCAGCAGCTGTTCCTCGGGGCCGGCACTGACGAGGTAGGGGGCACCGGCCGCGAACGCCCTCCAGTAAACCTCCTTCATGGGTGCCGAGAGTGGCTTGCGGGTGGTCAGGTCCCACACGCGGCTGGTGCGGCTGTCGTCGACTCCCACCTCCGTCAGCGCGATGGTGTGGCCGCCCATCTCCGCCACGCCCAGCAGCCGCGCGGAGGCGCTGCCCTCGCCGCCGAGGTCGATCGGTGGTGTCAGGTCCCTGCCGGTGGCGGGGTCCAGGACCCGGACACTGTCGCTGCCGCTGGTGGCCAGGACGGCGACTCTGCATCCGAACCGGCCCATGTGGTAGACCTGGAACTCCTCGTCGGGCTTCTCCCCGGACAATGGCGACACGGTGAAGGCGGAAATCCGCCGTCCGGTGGCGTCCCAGATCTCCACCCTCCTGCTGAGACGGTGGCTCCGGTAGCCGCCGTTGTAGGCGACGACGTAGGCCTGGCCGTCGACCAGTGACACCAGCGTGTCGCTGATCCAGTTTTCTCCTCGCGGGTCCAGATCGAAGCGGGCTGTCAGCCGCCGGGTCCGCAGATCCCACGTGAAGGTGCGCGGGCCACCGGCGGTGCCCACGGTCGCCACGACCAGGGGCCCGGCGGCCTGCCGCACCGTCACGAGCTGCCACAGCCCGCCGTCGTCACCCGGCTTGCTCGGCACGGGCAAGGTCTCCAGCAGTGTCGATGTTTTCAGGTTCCAGACTCTGATGTCCGTCGGCCAGCGCCCGATCACCGCGACGGGATCGCCGTCCAGGTCGGTCGCCGCGAGCGAGGTGAGGCCCCCCAGGTCGGAGGTCGGCGCGCCTCGCATGGGCTTACCGGCCGGGCGGCGAGTGGCCGGGTCCCAGGTGCGCACCGTACCGTTCTCCTCGCCGGTGACCACGATCGGGCGGCCGTCGATCGTGGCGAAGGCGGCGGCTTCCGCGCCGTCGATCGGCCCGGCCGGGCTAGGATCGCCGATCTGCCTGCGGGCGCGCACGTCCCATAGCCTGATCGTGTTGTCCCTGCTGCCGCTGAGCAGGACCGGCTTGCCGTCCAGAGTGCCAGACGCCAGTGCGGTCACCGCGCCCTGGTGCCCCTTGAGCGTGCCCAGTCTTCGGCCGCGGACGGGATCCCACAGGAAAGTCGAGGCGGGGACCGACTTGGTCAGCGATTGGTGGTCGGAGGTGAACTGGCCGAGGGCGAGCACCTGGCGGCCACGGTCAGTGGTGAGGGCCGATGTGGAGTAGTCCTCCTGATCCTCGTTGTCATCCTCTCGTGACTCCAGGTTGCCGGAGACGAGCATCCCCATGTCCTTCTGGGCGGCCAAGTCCCACTGGTGAATGCCCAGGTAGGAGCGGGCGAGCAGGAGCGTCCTGCCACCGATCTCGGCGATCGTCATCCATTCGGGGGTGGCGTACTCGTCGTCCATGTAAAACTCACGGCCGATCTTCCGCCCGCTCGCGAGGTCCCAGATCCGAAGGGGGCTGTCTTCTCCTTCGTAGGCGACCAGGATCTGCCTGCCTCGCAACCGTCCCACGGCCATCGCGTAAGCGCCCGAGGTGCGCAGGGTACGCATCAGCGCACGGGTGGCTGGGTTCCAGACGCGGACGGTTTCGCCGTCGCTGGCGAACAGCGCGCGGACACCGCCGTAGTCGCCGAGCGTGAAGACGGTGTTCTCCAGGAAGCGCTTGACGACCTTGCGCGTGGACAGATCCCACAGCCGCGCGCCGTACTCACCCTTGGTGAGAACCCCTGGGCCATCGCCGAGCTCGACGAACATGGCCGAGGTGCCGTTCAGAGGTTCGGCGGCGGGCTGGAAGCCCGGCAGCTTCCAGAACCTGACAGTTCCCTCCGCACCCGCGGAGACCGCGATGGGACGCCCGTTCATACGCCCGAAATCGACGGTATTGACGTCGGTGTGGCCGCCCGCGCTCAGCACCTGCGAACCGGAGAACTCGAGGGGCCGTGTCTGGCACGTGCCGGACGCCGCCCACGCTGGCGGGACGTTCAACGGAGCGGCATCGGAGCGTGAGGGGACGGTCGCGGGGCTGCTGGCGCCGGCCCCTACGAAAACGCAGACTAGGACCGTCATGACCGCCGAGAGGCGTCGGACAGAGATCACTATCATTCGATGCCGCTTTCGGCGTGGCGGTTCCCTGACCGTCTGGTGAGCTGGTGACAGGCCACGGCCGGCAACCAGCCGGTCGTGCGCCGTAGCTGAACCCGTAGCGGCGTAGGAGACCGTCGCCCGATCCTGGGCCGGGTTCCCCGCTGTGGCATCAGGAGGGAAGGGCCGTTCGCGTGGGCGGTCCGGAAGAAACCCGGATGTCTTCGGAGAGAACGGCATGTAGCCTGCGCGAGGACCTTTGGAGGGGAGTCGCCGTGGGACACGTCGAGATCGGGCATCTGACATATGTGCTGCCGGACGGGCGGCCGTTGCTGGATGACGTGTCCTTCCGGGTCGGTGAAGGGGTCAAGGCGGCGCTCGTCGGGCCCAACGGAGCGGGCAAGACGACGCTGATGCGGCTGATCGCCGGAGACCTGCAACCGATCGAGGGAACCGTCGCCAGCTCCGGTGGGCTGGGGATCATGCGCCAGTTCATCGGCAGCATCCGCGACGGGCGGACCGTGCACGACCTGCTGGTCAGCGTCGCCCCCGAGCGCGTACGGCGGGCGGCGGCAGATCTCGACGCCGCCGAGCTCGTGATGATGGAACGCGAGGACGAGAAGGCCCAGATGCGCTACGCGCAGGCCATCACGGACTACACCGACGCGGGCGGCTACGACATGGAGGTGCTCTGGGACACCTGCACGATGGCCGCGCTCGGCATACCGTACGACAACTGCAAATACCGCGAGGTCAACACGTTGTCGGGTGGCGAGCAGAAACGGCTGGTGCTGGAGGCGCTGCTGCGGGGCCCCGACCAGACGCTGCTGCTGGACGAGCCGGACAACTACCTGGACGTGCCGGGCAAGCTGTGGCTGGAGCAGGCGCTCCGCGAGACGCCCAAGACGGTGCTGCTGGTCAGCCATGACCGGGAGCTTCTGGCCAACGCGGCAGACCGGATCATCACCGTCGAGTCCGGCAACATCTGGGTTCACGGCGGGGGTTTTCGCACCTACGCCGAGGCGCGCAGGGAGCGCAACGAGCGCCTTGAGGAGCTGAAGAAACGCTGGGACGAGGAGCACGCCAAGCTCAAGCGCCTGGTCAACATGCTCAAGAACAAGGCGAAATACATGGACACCATGGCCGCCGCCTATCACTCGGCCCAGACCCGGCTGCGCCGGTTCGAGGAGGCCGGTCCGCCCGAGGCGGCGCCCAAGGATCAGTTCATCAGCATGAGGCTCAAGGGCGGCCGGACCGCCAAGCGCGCGGTGATCTGCGAGCAACTGGAGCTCACCGGCCTGATGAAGCCCTTCGACATGGAGATCTGGTACGGCGAGCGCGTCGCCGTGCTGGGCTCCAACGGCTCCGGCAAGTCGCACTTCCTGCGGCTGATGGCCGGGGAGGAGGTCAAGCACACCGGCGTGGCCAGGTTCGGCTCCCGGGTCGTCCCCGGCCACTTCGCGCAGACCCACGCCCGCCCTGAGCTCGTCGGCCGGACGCCCTGCGAGATCGTCATGACCGAGCACGCCCGCCTGAAGAACGAGGCGATGAAGGCGCTGTCGCGGTACGAGCTGGCCGGGACCATCGGTGAGCAGCGGTTCGAGACGTTGTCCGGCGGGCAGCAGGCGCGGCTGCAGATCCTGCTGCTCGAACTGTCCGGCACCACGTTGCTGCTGCTGGACGAGCCGACCGACAACCTCGACCTGGCCAGTGCGGAGGCACTGCAGGAGGGGCTGAACGCCTTCGACGGGACCGTGGTCGCGGTCACGCACGACCGCTGGTTCGCCGACGACTTCGACCGCTATCTCGTCTTCGGCTCCGACGGAATGGTGTACGAATCGTCCGAACCGGTCTGGGACGAGACCCGGGTGGTCCGCCGCCGTTAAAGCGGCTGTTAAAGAGGCCGTTAAAGAGTTCGCCCGACCTGAGCGTGTCCCCTGGAGAGCCGTGCGTTCACGGGTTATCACCACTAGGTGACCCACAGCACCCGAATCGTCGGCGCTCTCGCTCTCCTGCTCCTCACCGGCTGTTCCAGCGCTGAGGAGGAGCAGGTCACCCAGCTTCGGCCGCTGACTGTCAAAGAGCAGGTCTCGTCCATCCGCAAGAGCGGCGGCGGATATGTGGTGAGCTGGGCCGGGGTGCTGGCCAACGGCAACCCCTGGCATTTCGGCGAGCACGTGGTGGCGACGGTGGTCGCGAAGAACGCCCAGGGCAAGGAGGTCGCCCGCCTGCAGCAGTCGCTGGACGCCGTTCCGCCGGCCGGGTCGCTCTCCTTCACCGGCCAGGTGGTCGCCGTCGAGAAGCCGACCCAGGTGAGCATCGAGTATCGCCCGGCCCAATGGCGCCAGGCGGGCCGGATCGTCTCGGCCTTCGAGTCGTTCCCCGTCTCCGACGTGCTGACCGAGCGCAAGGACGGCAGCTACCTGGTCACCGGATACGTCGGCACGCCGTACAGGCTGCCGGCCGACAGCTTGGCGGTCACCGCGCTCCTGCGAGACAAGAACGGCAAGCTGCTCGGCGGCGGGAGCGCGTTCGTGGACGACGTGCGCACGGGCAAGAAGCAGCGGTTCATCATGAACATCGAGAACGTCGCGGACACCGGCAAGATAGCCGGGGCCGAGGTGGTCGCGAGCACCTGGGGATCGAGCAGCCGCCCCTATGAGGAGCTGGCCCTGGGCGGCCTCGCCCCGATACACACGGCCAAGCCGACCACGGCCCCGTTCGCGAAGGACCGCGGCAGGCAGGGGATGCCCCCCGGTGACGCCCGGCCGTGACCGTTTCTCTCACGCGGAGTGTACGGCGAGGCGTCTCTCACGCGTGGTGTACGGCGACGACCATGGCTACGGCGAGGCGGACCGGCCGCGCCCGCCGTCCGGAGGCGAAGGGCCGGTCTCGGACGTCGCCGAGGATCCTGCCGGTCTCGCTGGCCTGGCCGGCGGTGCTGCTGGCGTCGGGCTGCGGCGGCGTCCCGGGCGGGCCGCGAGTCGAGCCGTCGCCGAGACCCAGCACCGTGACGGTGGTCACCCCTTCGCCGCCCCTGTCCGGGGCGATGACGCTCATCATGAAGCCTCCGCCGCGACCGAAGGTGCTGGTCGTCGGCGTGGACGGAGTACGGCCCGACAGGCTCCTCGCGGCGAGGGTGCCGCATTTCCGGCGGCTGATGGAGGCCGGTACCTTCGCCACCGGGTATTTGAAGGTGTTGAAGACCGGTTATCTGAGGCTTCTGAAGAACGGGCGCCGGAAAGTGATGAAAAGTGTCCGTTCCAGCAGCGGTCCCGGATGGACGACCGTGCTGACCGGGGTGGGGCCAGACAAGCACGGCGTGCATAACAATTCCTTCAAAGGAAGTAAGTTCAAGAAATATCCGGACTTTCTGACGCGGCTGGAGAGGATCCGGCCGAGCCTGAACACCGCGGCCGTGACCTCCTGGCGACTACTGCCGAAGACCGGGGCGGTCGGGCCCCGGGTCGACCTGCGCACCACCAGCCGTGACAGGCGATACGGCGCCGGAGTCAAGGACGATCTCGTCGTCGGCCGGATGAGCGACCTCCTCCGCACCACCCAGATCGACGTCGGATTCGTGCACCTTGACTCCACCGACGCGGTCGCCCACCGGAAAGGGGCACTCGGCCGCGACTACCTGAGGGCGATCGAGCTGATGGACAGCCGTCTCGGCCGGTTGTTCGATGCGATCCGGGCCCGGCCGATCTTCCCCGCGGAGAAATGGACGATCATCATCGTCACCGACCACGGTCACCGGGACGAGGGCGGTCACGGGGGCGAATCCCTGAAGGAACGGGGCATCTTCCTGCTCGCCGCCGGGCCGGGCATCGCGCGGGGGGTGCGGAGAAGGGACGCCCGTCAGGTGGACGTGGCGGCCACCGTTTTCGCCCAGCTCGGCATTCCTCTTCCCAAGGGTCTTGACGGGAAACCGATTGGCACGGCGGCACCCGAAAAGTAGCTGTTAGTCGGGATTTATAAGTGCATGCCGCATGGCGTTGTTTGTTTCTGATCTTGACAAAATGAATACAGTAATAGTCAATGCGCAAGATTTCCTGGAACTGTCAGTTACCAATCATTTACCGTCTGCCACATGAACGACAGCGTCCTGGTCGAAGCTCTCCGCGCACGGAAGCCGGGGGCCCTCAACGCGCTCTATGACTCCTACGCCGAGGGACTCTATCGATACTGCTGGTTCATGCTGGGCGGCCCCGACGGCTCGCAGGTGGCGCTCCGCGACACCCTGATCGCCGCCGAGGCCCACATCCACGCGCTCGCCGACCCCGATCGGCTGGAGACGTGGCTGTACGCACTCGCTCGGGGAGAGTGCGTACGGCGGCGCCTGGCGGCCGACCTGGACCCGCCGGCCGTGGACGTGGCGCCCGCCGAAGGCGACGAAGCGGGACCACGGACGATGGCCTGGAACGCCGTCCGGAGTCTTCCGCCGGAAGACCGCGAGGTTCTTGAGCTGACCTCCCGGCACGGCCTGACCATCGACGACCTCGCCACGGTGCTGGGGGTCTCCGTCAAAACCGCCGGAACGATGTACGAATCGGCGAGAGAACGGCTGCGCGACGTGGTCGCCGTCGAGGTTCTCGCCCGCAAGGGGCCGCGTGACTGCGCGAGCCGGATGCGGCTGCTGGGCGACTTCCCCGGAGAGCTCCCCCTGGAGAAACGCCAACGGATCGTCCGCCACATGAGCCGCTGCGGCACCTGCGCGCCGCACCGGGCCAGACAGGTCTCCGCGGACAAGGTCTTCGACCTGCTGCCTGTGGTCGTGCTGCCGGAGACGCTGCGCGTGCGGGTGATGAGCTGCTTCACCGACCCCGAACTCGTCCCCTACCGGCGCCATGTCGCCCGGAGGGTCGGTGCTCTCGACGCCGGCGGCTTTCCCATCGAGAGGATTCGCGGAAACCGTCGCCGGTCTTGCGCGATGGCCGGTGCGATGGCCGCGGTCGCGGCAGTGGCCGCGATAGCCCTGGCCGTCGCCCAGTTCGTGGGCGGGTCCGGCGAGACGGTCGTCGCCGTCGCGTCGGAGACGTCACCGGCGACCGTGGAGCCGCCGGGTGTCCGTCTGCCGTGGAGTCCCAAGCCGGGCGACATCCCGATGACCCTGGAGCCTCTCGTGGAGGGGGCGTCCACCCACCCGATCGGCTCCGTCGGGCTGACGGAGCCGATCGCCGTCAGCGAGCCCGTGCCCGACGGGCACTCCCCGAGGCCCACCGGCGGACCGAGGGCTCCGACGGCGAGGCCCACGCGGCCTTCCGCACCTCACGAGCCGTCCCGGCCGGAGCCTGCCCCTCCACGCCCGGTCACGCCGGAAAGGCCTGGTCCGCCGCATGACCACCAGGGAGGCAGGTCCGGCTCCCACTTCTGCCGGACCACCCCCAGGCCGACCCCTCCATCCCCGGCTCCCACCCGTCCGGCCCCGAAGCCAACGTCGAACCCCACACCGAAACCAACGCCGAAACCAACATCGAAACCAACGCCGTCGCCGAAGCCCACGCCTCCACAGCCCACCCCGACCGCTCCAAAGCCGACCCCCACACCCACTCCCACGGACAAGCCCACCGCGTCCCCGTCGGAGTCTCCCGCGCCTTCGGAGCCACCTGCCGCGACGGACAGGCCGACGGCCACGCCCTCCGCGCCGAAGTCCGCCGTCTGACGCGCTCTTCGGCATGAGTGCCGAGATTCCGTTGCCTTACTTCTCCGCAGTCATCGCGCTAAAAGCCGCCCCATCTGCATTGATTGCGTTACGTGTGTTATATGTGTGCGAAGAGTGACTAGTGGGAATCCTGAGTTAAGCCGGATGCCGCGCAATGACATACAGCGACATCCGGCGATTCGGGAGGTGAACATATGCACTCCGTAAAGGGAAGACGCCGATGCGCCGCCGTAGGAGTGGCGGGACTCGCCTGTTTCTTGATCGCAGGTGTGGGTGCACCGGCTCACGCGATGCCGGCCAAACCGGGCCCGTCCGCCGAGGAAGCCGCCGAGGCCCGGTCCAAAGCCGTCGAACGGAGTAAACGGTTAGAGGCGGCCAGAGTCCGCCTCGAAGAGGCTCAGGCCATGCTCGCGGAGCTGAACGCGTGGAGTCACGCCGATCAGGACCTCAGGCCGCCGGTGACGGCCGATACCGGCGGCATGGAGCAGTATCGCCCGCACCGGGTCGAGATCCCGATGTACACGGGGGAAGTCCAGGCCGAGGAGTTCGGGCAACCGGATGACACCCGGCAGATCCTCATTCCCTGGGCCCAGGCCGAGGCTGAGGAGGCCTATGGCGGGCAGCAGGGGGTGGTGCCCTGGGCCGCCGAGGGGAAGAAGACCGTCGGCGAGGCCGTGGCCAGGCAGGACTCCGAGGTGCGCAGGCTTAAGGCGGCGAAGGCGGGACTGCGGGAGCGGGCAGGTGGGGTCAGGGCCACCACGAGCCGGCTCGCCGGAAAGCGGAAGGCGGCGCTCGGGGGAGGCAGGGCCGTCAAAGAGCGAGCCAGAGTCAGGCACGGAAACCACCGGGCCGTGGCGCCGGCACATGAGAACCGTCGGGCGGTGACGTCGGCACATGAGGACCATCAGGTCATGGCGCCGGCGTATGAGGACCGTCAGGTCGTGGCGCCGGCAGATGAGGGGGTGCAGGCCGCATCGGCTCCCGCGGGGCCCGGACCGGTCTGGACGCTCAATTCGACCCCGTGGACGTCGCGGGGCGACATCGCCGCCGACTGGGCGCTCACCCAGCTCGACAAGCCGTACGTGTGGGCGGGCACCGGGCCCCGCGGCTACGACTGCTCAGGCCTGACCATGCGGGCGTGGGCGCGGGTCGGGGTCAAGATGGACCACTGGACGGGCACCCAGTGGACCTCGGGGCGGCACGTGCGGCTCAGCCAGATCCGCCGGGGGGACCTGCTGTTCTTCGGCCGGAGCACCCGGAACCCGGCCGACATCTCCCACGTGGGGATCTACATCGGCAGGGGTCTGATGGTGCACGCCCCGCAGACAGGAGACGTGGTTCGGGTCGCGCCGATATGGCGTAAGGACCTCGTCGGCGCGACCCGCCCGGCCTGATACTCAGTGCTGCTGTTCCTGGGCGCGGCTGATGGAGCGCGTGATCTCCTCCTCGGCCTCGACCCGTCCGACCCAGTTGGCGCCTTCGACGGACTTGCCCGGCTCCAGGTCCTTGTAGACCTCGAAGAAGTGCTGGATCTCCAGACGGTCGAACTCCGGAACGTGGTGGATGTCGCGGATGTGCTCCATCCGGGGGTCCGTGGCGGGAACGCACAGGACCTTGTCGTCGCCACCCTTTTCGTCGGTCATGCGGAACATGCCGACGGCGCGGCACTTGATCAGGCAGCCGGGGAATGTCGGCTCCTGAAGCAGCACCAGGGCGTCGAGGGGGTCGCCGTCCTCGCCGAGGGTGTTCTCGATGAAACCGTAGTCGGCGGGGTACTGCGTGGAGGTGAAGAGCATCCGGTCGAGCCTGATCCGCCCGGACTCGTGGTCCACCTCATACTTGTTCCGTTGTCCCTTGGGAATCTCAACGAGAACGTCGAACTCCACCGCTTGTTCCTCCGCTCAAGCCCTCCGGGCACTCCCGGCCGGGCGTTAGTGTCTCGTAAGCGTTGATACCTGGTTGGTACCTGTTGGCATACCGAAATGATGAGAGGTCGGCGACATGATGCGGCGTGAGCGGGGGGTGGCCTTGGTCACTCTCGTCTTGCTGCAACTGTTCGTCGTCGCGGCCGGCGCCCACTTGCTCACCAGCGGACTGCTGGCCAAGAAGGCTCCCGAACCGGTCGCTTCACCTGAGCCGCCTCCCGTCCCGGTCATCACCGCGGGTCCGGTGCTGGCCTCGGGGGGGAACGGACCTCTCCCTGCCAAGGGTACTTTGGCGAGGCGCCTCACCGAGGCGCTGGGGGACCCCGCACTGGGCGGAAGCGTGGGCGCCGTGGTCATCGACGCCGAGAGCGGCGCCAGGTTGTTCGACAGCGGCGCGGATGCGGGCCTCACCCCCGCCTCCACCACCAAGGTCGTCACCGGGGTGGCCTCGCTGGCCTCTCTGGGGCCGGACGCCAGGTTGAGCACCCGCGTGGTCCGGGGGGCCTCGCCCGACTCGATCATCCTGGTCGGCGGGGGAGACCCGACGCTGGCGGGCTCCAGGTCGCCGGCCGGTCTGGTCTACCCCCAGCCGGCCTCGCTCGCCATGCTCGCCCTGCGCACCGCGAAGGCGCTCAAAGCGGCCGGGGTCACCAAGGTGACGGTGGCCTACGACGACAGCCTCTACACCGGGCCGCGCACCGCCTCGACCTGGAAGCCCGGTTATGTGGCCCCCCAGGGCAACGTCGCCCCGGTCACGGCGCTCATGGTCAACGAGGGGAGGGTCGCCTCCGGCAGCCGCGACCGGGTCTCCGACCCCTCGCGCACGGCGCACGGGGCGTTCGTCTCGCTGCTGTCGAAGTACGGCGTCACGGTTTCCCGGTCCGCCCGCCGGGCCAAGGCGCCCGCCACCGCCCAGGAGATCGCAAGGGTCGACTCCGCGCCGGTCTACGCCCTGGTCGAGCGGATGCTGACGCTCAGCGACAACGACCTCGCGGAGGCCCTGGCCAGGCAGGTGGCCGTCAAGGAGGGCAAGCCCGCCTCCTTCGACGGCGCCGCGGCGGCCGTGCAGCAGGTGCTGACCCGGCTGAAGGCGGCCGAGGGCGTGCAGGTCTTCGACGGCAGCGGGCTGTCGCCCAAGAACCGCATCGCTCCCGCGAGCCTGGCCCGCCTGGTCGCGGTGGCGGCCTCCCCGGCGAACTCCCACCTGCACCCGATCATCAGCGGCATGCCGGTGGCCGGGTTCAGCGGCACGCTCGGCCACCGGTTCGGCAAGAGCGACTCCGCCTACGGCCTGGTCCGCGCGAAGACCGGCACCCTCGACGGGGTCAGCACGCTGGCCGGGATGACCACCACGAAGAGCGGACGCCTGGTGACGTTCGCCTTCATGGCCGATCATGTCCCACCCGGCTGGGGCAAGGCGGAAGCGGCGCTCGACAGGCTGGCCGCCACCGTCGCGGCCGGCTGATCGACGACCTGGGGCGCGCGGCGCGGTCGGAGACCACGTACGGTGGACGGTATGCAGGTGATCGACTGGGACCTTGCCGTGACGACCGGAACGCGCTTGGTGCGCCCCGGGCCTCAAGTGAGCAGAGAGGAGGCCCGGCAAGCGGTCGTGGAGCTGAGACAGCTGTCTCGCGAGGCCGAAGGGCACGTCCGCGAGTTCACCCGGATCGACACCGAGACCGCGCCGGAGCCCGCGACCATCGTCGACCGGCCCGGCTGGATCAAGGCCAACGTCGAGGGCTTCCGGGTGGTCCTGGAGCCGCTGACCCAGCGGATGGCCGCCCGCAGGGACCAGACGCCGGCGATCGTGAGCGCGGTCGGCTCCCGCGTCACCGGGATCGAGGTCGGCGCGGTGCTGGCCTTCCTCGCCTCCCGCGTCCTCGGGCAGTACGAACTGTTCCTCCCGCCCGACCCCACGGGCCAGGCGGCCACCGGCCGTCTCACCCTGGTCGCGCCCAACATCGTGCACGTCGAGCAGGAGCTCAACGTCAACCCGCGCGACTTCCGTCTCTGGGTCTGCCTGCACGAGGAGACCCACCGGGTGCAGTTCACCGGTGTCCCCTGGCTGCGGGAATACGTCCGTTCCCAGATGACCGAGTTCCTGCTCGCCTCCGACATGGACCTGAGCACGCTCCTGGAACGGCTCCGCTCGGCCGCCGACGCGGTCGCCGACGCCGTCCGGGGTGGCGAGGGCAATCTGATCGACGCGATCCAGACGCCGGAGCAGAAGAAGATCCTCGACCGGCTCACCGCGGTGATGACGCTGGTCGAGGGCCACGGAGACTACGTCATGGACGCGGTCGGCCCCTCGGTGGTCCCCTCGGTGGCCGACATCCGCGCCAAGTTCCACCACCGCCGCGAGGGCGGTTCCAACCTCGACCGCATGGTCCGCAGGCTGCTCGGGCTCGACCTCAAGATGAAGCAGTACGCCGAGGGCTCCACCTTCGTCCGCACGGTCGTCGACCGCGTGGGCATGGACGGTTTCAACAAGGTCTGGACCTCCCCGGAGACGCTTCCCACCCAGCAGGAGATCAGCAGGCCCGAGCAATGGATCGCCAGGGTGATCGACACCCCGGCCCTTCCCGAGGCCGACGGCGCCACGGGCTGATCCGAGGCCGATGGGCACCGCGGGCTGACCTGGGGCCGACGGGCGCCACGCGCTGGTCCGAGGTCAACGGCACCACAGGCTGATCCGAGGCCCGACAATGGCGGACATGGGTCCGCCTCCTGTCGTCGCCGATGTCCGCCGTGCCGTACGGCACGCGCTGGACGACCTGGCGCCCGGTGCTCTCGTGGTCGTCGCGTGCAGCGGCGGCGCCGACTCCCTCGCGCTGGCCGCCGCGCTGGGGTTCGTGGCGCCCCGGATCGGGCTTCGCGGCGGCCTGCTGACCGTCGACCACGGCCTTCAGGCGGGCTCCGCGGAGCAGGCCGCCGACGTCGTACGGCTCGCGCCCACCCTTGGGCTGGCCCCCGCCGAGGCGCTGAGCGTCTCCGTCGGAACCTCGGGAGGTCCCGAGGCGGCGGCCAGGGAGGCCAGATACGCGGCGTTGTCCGAGGCCGCCGAGCGCCTCGGGGCGGCGGCCGTGCTTCTCGGGCACACCAGGGACGACCAGGCGGAGACCGTCCTGCTCCGGCTGGCCAGGGGGAGCGGGACGCGGTCGCTGGCGGGGATGCCCGCGCGGGCGGGGCTCTACCGGCGGCCGCTGCTGGAGCTGGGCCGCGAGACGACCGTGGCGGTCTGCGCGGCGCTCGGGCTGACGCCGTGGAACGACCCGCACAACCTCGACCCCCGCTACACCCGCGTCCGGGTCCGTGAGCGGCTGCTGCCGGCCCTGGAGGACGAGCTGGGGCCCGGAATCGCCGAGGCGCTCTCCAGGACCGCGATCCTCTGCCGGGAGGACGCCGACGCCCTGGACGACTGGGCCGAAACCGTCTACGCGCGGACCGTCGTCCGTGATTCCGCTCTTAGCGATATCGGAACGGTGGCGCTGGCCGTATCGGATCTTTCGGACCTGCCCGTCGCGGTGCGGCGGCGGGTGCTGCGACGGGCGGCGATCGAGGCGGGGGCTCCGGCGGGCACGCTCGCGGCGTCGCACGTCCTCCAGGTGGACCGTTTGATCACCGAGTGGCGGGGGCAGCGGCGAGTAGAGGTCCCCGGGGGGATTGGGGTGGTCCGTCGGTGTGGCACCCTGATATTCGCCAGACAGTAAATCAGTCCCGTTTCGTAAGGAAATCCCAGGTGGACGCAGCCGACATGGGTAAGGACCTCGCGAAGGTCCTCATCTCCGAGGAAGAGCTCCAAACGAAGATCAAGGAGCTCGCGGGCCGGATCGACGAGGACTACGCGGGCAAGGAACTGCTGATCGTGGGTGTGCTCAAGGGCGCGGTCATGGTCATGGCCGACCTGGCCAGGGCGCTGCACCTGCCGCTCCAGATGGACTGGATGGCCGTGTCGTCCTATGGCGCGGGCACCAAGTCCTCGGGCGTCGTGCGTGTGCTCAAGGACCTGGACACCGACATCGCGGGCCGTCACGTGCTGGTCGTCGAGGACATCATCGACTCCGGCCTGACCCTGTCGTGGCTGGTGCACAACCTGAAGTCGCGCAACCCGGCCTCCGTGGAGATCTGCGCCGCGCTTCGCAAGCCCGACGCGGTCAAGGTGCCGATCGATGTGAAATACATCGGTTTCGATATTCCCAACGAGTTCGTCATCGGCTACGGCCTCGACTACGCGGAGCAATACCGCAATCTGCCCTTCATCGGGACCCTCGCCCCTCACGTGTATGGAGCGAGCTGAAAAAGTACGCCCTGCGCGAAGTGGGCCCCTAACAAAGGCGACATTGCCCAGAGCGGCAGGGAACACTGGGATACCTGACGTACGTTGGTAGGGCAAAGCCGGTACTGTCCGGGCAGTTACCCTGCGCGGCACGCCGGTGTACCTTCGGACACCGAGGGAGCGGGCTTCCGGGCCCTCCCCTCGGCAGTCAGTTGGAGCGGTTTGGGATACCGCGAGCCCCGGGTTCGCCCGGGGTTGCAGGCCATGGTCAGGAAGGGACGGGCCCGCCGGGGTTCCGCATCGGATGGATCTCAAGCGATTTACACGTGGGCCACTGCTGTGGATCCTGGGCATCGTCGTGCTACTCCTGCTCGTCACCACGATGTGGAGCAGTGACGGGAGCTACGAGAAGGCCGACACCTCCAAGGTCATCAGCTGGATCGACCAGGGCAAGGTCTCCAACGCGAAGATCATTGACAAGGATCAGCGCATCGAGGTCACTCTGACCGACAAGAAGCGCTACTACTCCTCGTGGGTGACCGGTCAGGGTGTCCAGCTGGCAGACAAGCTCGAAGCCGCGGAGAAGGGCGGCAAGCTCGCCGAGGGTTACACCGTCGAGGTGCCGAAGGAGAACTTCCTTCTCGGCCTCCTGGTGAGCTTCCTGCCGATCGTCATCATCGTTCTGATCTTCCTGTTCATCATGAACCAGATGCAGGGCGGCGGCTCCCGGGTGATGAACTTCGGCAAGTCGAAGGCCAAGCTCATCACCAAGGACACGCCGAAGACCACCTTCGCCGACGTCGCGGGTGCCGACGAGGCCATCGAGGAGCTCCAGGAGATCAAGGAGTTCCTGCAGGCCCCGGCCAAGTTCCAGGCGATCGGCGCCAAGATCCCCAAGGGTGTCCTGCTGTACGGCCCGCCCGGAACCGGTAAGACCCTGCTCGCCAGGGCCGTCGCCGGTGAGGCCGGCGTGCCGTTCTACTCCATCTCCGGCTCCGACTTCGTCGAGATGTTCGTCGGTGTCGGCGCCTCGCGCGTCCGTGACCTGTTCGAGCAGGCCAAGACGAACGCCCCGGCGATCATCTTCATCGACGAGATCGACGCGGTGGGTCGCCACCGTGGCGCCGGTCTCGGCGGTGGTCACGACGAGCGCGAGCAGACGCTGAACCAGCTCCTCGTCGAGATGGACGGCTTCGACGTCAAGGGCGGCGTGATCCTGATCGCCGCGACCAACCGGCCCGACATCCTCGACCCGGCGCTGCTGCGTCCCGGCCGCTTCGACCGTCAGGTCACCGTCGACCGCCCCGACCTGGAGGGCCGCAAGGGCATCCTCAAGGTGCACGGCCGCGGCAAGCCGTTCGCCGAGGGCGTCGACCTCGACGTCATCGCCCGCCGGACGCCCGGTTTCACCGGTGCCGACCTGGCCAACGTGATCAACGAGGCCGCGCTGCTCACCGCGCGCGCCGACCAGAAGCTGATCACGATGGAGGTGCTCGAGGAGTCCATCGACCGCGTGATGGCCGGTCCCGAGCGCAAGTCCCGGGTCATGTCGGACCAGGAAAAGAAGATCATCGCGTACCACGAGGGTGGTCACGCCCTGGTCGCGCACGCGCTGCCCAACTCCGACCCGGTCCACAAGATCACGATCCTGTCCCGCGGACGCGCCCTCGGTTACACGATGACGCTTCCGATGGAGGACAAGTTCCTCGCGACCCGCTCGGAGATGATGGACCAGCTCGCGATGCTGCTGGGCGGCCGCACGGCGGAGGAGCTCGTCTTCCACGAGCCCACCACCGGCGCCTCCAACGACATCGAGAAGGCCACCTCCATCGCCCGCCGCATGGTCACCGAGTACGGCATGAGCGAGCAGCTCGGTGCGCGCAAGTTCGGCAGCGGCAACGCCGAGGTCTTCCTCGGCCGCGAGATGGGCCACGAGCGCGACTACTCCGAGAAGATCGCCTCCACGATCGACGAGGAGGTGCGCCGCCTCATCGAGACCGCGCACGACCAGGCCTGGGAGATCCTCGTCGAATACCGCGACGTGCTCGACAACCTGGTGCTCGAACTCATGGAGAAGGAGACGCTCTCCCGCGAGCAGGTGCTGCAGATCTTCGCGCCGGTGGTCGTCAAGGAGAAGCGTCCCTCCTACTCCGGCTACGGCAAGCGGCTGCCGTCCAACCGGCCGCCGATCCTGACCCCGAAGGAGCAGTCCGGCAACGGCGCGCTCCCCACGGGTGTGAGTCACACCGACTCGGTGCCCAGGGACGGGAACTGAACGTGGGAGGCAAGCAACACCAGGTCGACTCGGCCCGGCTCGAGAAGGCTGTTCGCGAGATCCTGATCGCGATCGGCGAGGACCCGGATCGAGACGGCCTGCAGGACACCCCGGCCCGTGTCGCCCGCGCCTACGCGGAGCAGTTCGCCGGGCTGGGGCAGTCCCCGGAAGACGTGCTGACCACCGTCTTCGACGTCGACCACGACGAGATGGTGCTCGTGCGTGACATCGAGGTCTACTCGACCTGCGAGCACCATCTGGTGCCGTTCCACGGCGTCGCCCACGTCGGCTACATCCCGAACGAGAAGGGCCAGGTCACCGGCCTGTCCAAGCTCGCCCGCCTCGTCGACGTCTACGCCCGGCGCCCCCAGGTGCAGGAGCGGATGACCTCCCAGATCGCCGACGCGCTCATGAGGGTGCTGGAGCCTCGTGGGGTCATCGTCGTGATCGAGTGCGAGCACCTCTGCATGACCATGAGAGGTGTTCGCAAGCCCGGTGCCAAGACCATCACCTCGGCCGTGCGCGGAGACTTCCGCAGCAGTGACAAGACCCGCGCCGAAGCGATGGCGCTCCTCGTCCGCTGACCCGTCCCGCTGACCTTTGCCGCAGAAACCTTGTTCGGGCCGCTACGGCGGCCCGAACAAGGTTTCTGCGTTATGGCCCGGTTCGAAACCCTCCCAACCTCGCGCCGCTCGGGCTAGTATCGCCACACTTGCCAAGGTCCGGCATGCTCCGAACTCCTGATCCGAATGCTCTTTCGATCGGCCGGCCGGGGAGGCACGGCCCGTCCGGGCTCGCGGAGGCGGCACAGCCGGGCGTGGCCGGGTACGGCCTGCTGAGGTGCGGAAGGGTGGCGGCCGGGGCCGGCGGAGCTCCAGGATCCGGGTGGAGGAACACATGGCCGACAGGCGCCCCGAGCGGCGTGCCGATCGGCGGCTGCCCGCTTCGCGACGGGCGGGCCGGTCCGTTGTGACGCAAGCTGGACCCGCGATATGGGCGAAGGGTGGACAACGCCTAGGCTTGTCCGCATGACTACGTGGAATGTGCCGGGAGTGCCCGACGCGGGCCGTTGCCTGGTGATGGGCGTGGTCAACGTGACCCCCGACTCGTTCTCCGACGGCGGGCAGTGGTTCGACACGGCGGCGGCCGTACGGCACGGCCTGGAGCTGGTCGAGCAGGGCGCCGACATCGTCGACGTGGGAGGCGAGTCCACCAGGCCCGGTGCGGCCCGGGTGTCGCTCCAGGAGGAGCTGGCCAGGGTCGAGCCGGTCATCAGGGCACTGAGCCGCGAGGGCGTCACCGTCAGCGTGGACACCATGCGGGCCGAGGTCGCCCAGGCGGCCGTGGACGCCGGGGCGAAGCTGGTCAACGACGTCAGCGGCGGGCTGGCCGACCCGGCGATGCCCAGGGTCGTCGGCGCGTCCGGGGTGCCGTACGTGGTGATGCACTGGCGGGGTCACAGCCACACCATGGACAGCCGGGCGGTCTACGGCGACGTCGTGACCGAGGTGCGGGAGGAGCTTTCCAAACGGGTGGCCTCCGTGCTGGCCGAAGGGGTCTCAGAGAGCCAGATCGTGCTCGATCCCGGGCTGGGCTTCTCCAAGACCCCGGAGCACAACTGGGCCCTGCTGGCGGGCATCGACCAGCTCGCCGGGCTCGGCTACCCGTTGATCATCGGAGCCTCGCGGAAGCGCTTCCTGGGTCGCCTCCTCGCCGACCCGGACGGCAGCCCGCGTCCTTTCAGCCGGAGCGATGACGCCACGCTCGCCGTGACCGCCCTTGTCGCGCAGGCGGGGGCGTGGTGTGTGCGGGTGCACGACGTACGCCCGAACGCGGACGCCGTCCGCGTGGCTGCCGCAGTCCAGAGAGCGAGATCATGAGCGTCGACACCAGCGCCGTCGAGACGGTCAACCAGGCGTTCTACACCGCGATCGAGAACGCCGACCTTGACCGGATGACCGAGATATGGGCCGAGGACATCGACGGCCAGCAGGTGAGCTGCGTGCATCCGGGGTGGCCGATCGTGAACGGCCGGCAGGAGGTCCTGCGCTCCTGGGCGCTCATCATGGCCAACACGCCCTACATCCAGTTCGTCCTGACCGACGTCCGGGTCATGGTCCTGGGCGACGTCGCCATCCTCACCTGCGAGGAGAACATCCTCACGGCGGGCGACGAGGGCGATTCCAGCTTCGCGGCGGGCAAGGTGGTGGCGAGCAACACCTTCGTCAGGACATCGGCCGGGTGGCGGCTCTGGCTGCATCACGGCTCGCCCGTGCTCCAGGGAGACGAAGACGAGGAAGAGGAAGCCGCGTGACAGATCGGATCAGTGTGAAGGGCCTGCGGGCACGAGGACGGCACGGCGTGCTGGCGGCGGAGCGGGAGCTCGGCCAGGAGTTCGTCGTCGACGTCACGCTCTTTCTCGACACGGCGCCCGCGGCGGCCGGAGACGACCTGACCAAGACCGTGCACTACGGTGAGCTGGCCCAGGACCTGGTGAAGGTCGTGGAGGGCGAGCCGGTCGAGCTGATCGAGACCCTGGCGCAACGCCTGGCGGACGTCTGCCTGGCTCGCGAGCTGGTGCAGTCGGCGGAGGTGAGCGTGCACAAGCCGGCCGCGCCGATCCCGCTGCCGTTCGACGACGTGATCGTGACGATCAACCGGAGCCGGGCATGAAGGTCGTGCTGGCGCTCGGCAGCAACCTGGGTGACCGTTTCGACACGTTGCAGGGCGCGGTCGACTCGCTCTTCGACGCGCCGGGGCTGGAGTTCGTCGCGGTGTCACCGGTCTACGAGACCGACCCGGTCGGCGGCCCCGATCAGGGGCCCTACCTCAACGCCGTGGTGATCGCCCAGACCTCCCTGGAACCCCAGACGCTCCTCGAACGTGCTCAGAGTGTGGAGAACGCCTTCGGCCGGGTCCGGGTGGAGCGCTGGGGAGCGCGCACCCTGGACGTCGATCTGATCACCGTGGGGGATGTCGTCTCGGACGACCCCGAGCTGACGCTGCCGCACCCCAGGGCACACGAGCGCGCGTTCGTGCTGGTGCCGTGGTCGCGGATCGATCCGGACGCGGTTCTGGCCGGGCGCCGGATCGCCGACCTGCTGGAGGGGCTGGATCAGGACTATGTGAGGCTCCGCACCGACCTGACGCTGCAGGGGCCCGCGTGAAGCAGAGCCGCCCCGGCGTGATCGTCGGGCTTGTCGTCGTGTTCGGGGCCCTCACCTGGGTGCTGTTGAGGTCGCTCTACTCGTCCCTGCCGACCGTGCCGTGGACCGCGATCCCGACGGTGTTCCTGCTGGCGCTCGGCGAGATCTACAGCGGGTGGATGACGAAGGCCAGGATCGAGCGCAAGGCCGGTACCAAACCCGTCGAGCCGCTGGCCGTGGCCCGCCTCGTGGCCCTCGCCAAGGCCTCGGCGTACGGCGGAGCGGTGTTCGCCGGCATCTTCGCCGGATTCACCTTCCACACCGCCGACCTGCTGGAGCAGAGCGTGCCCCGCCGCGACTTCCTGATCGCCGGGGGCTCGTTCGTGGCGTGCATCCTGCTGATCTGCTCGGCTCTCTATCTGGAGTACTGCTGCAGGGTGCCGAAGGGCTCCGAAGAGGACCGGGAGCGCTAGCCCTGTTTTCCGCACGTGAGGTTGTCTGAAGATCGCCGGGTTGCTGTGGTGATCGTCGTCGCGGTATGACGTGGCTGGTGAGACAGCGTGCGCAGTGGGGCCAGGCCAGTGTCGAGAAGATGCTGGGCATTACCGGTGGTGGCTGGGTTCTGCTCGCGGTTTTCGAAGGTGATGGCGAAGGCGTTCAGGGCGGCTTTCTGACCGATCAATGGTGAATGTCTGCATCCAGGAATGGCAGTACGTGAGGGAGCACGTCGATGGACCTGTCCCAGCCACCCTTGTGGTCGGCGCCGGGCAGGGAGAAGAAGGCTGAGCTGAAGCGTTCGGCGAAGGTCCGCATCGGCTCGTGCCAAGGGTCGGCCGTGCCCGCGTACATCAGGATCGGTACACCGCAGGCCGCCAGCTCGGCGTGCAGGCCGGGCTCGCGCGAGAACGCGTCGTAGTTGGCGCGGAAAGCCCCCAGGTCCCCGGCGTCGATCAGAGCGGCCTGGTAGGGGTCGGCGGAGGCCCCCTGCTTGACGATTTCATACGCGTCGATGTCGGCGGGCAAGCCGAACTGCGCAATCGCCTGTTCCACCGCAGACCGGAAGCCGTGGATGGGATCGTAGGCGCCGGCGACCAGGCGGGTCAGGCGTTCGGGTGCGTGCGCGGCGACCGCATAGCCTGTCATGGCCCCCAGCGAATACCCCCAGAATGCAGCTCTGCCGACGCCGACATCGTCGAGTACGGCGGTGACATAGTCGACGCGGCGTTGCAAGGCGTAGGCCTCGATCTCGCGCGGGGCATCGCTGGCGCCCAACCCCAGCGGATCGATGGCGATCACCGTGTGGGCAGCGGTCAGAGCCGGCGTGTATCCGCTGTGCGCCCAGTGCGCGCCGTCTTGGAACATCCCCGGGTGCAGCACGAGAGGCGGGCCGTCCCCGAACACCTCATACGAGATCTTGAAACCGTTGCTGCGGGCGGTTGGCACCTGTTGCTCCTTACCCTCTTGGTGAGTTTCATCGGCAAGAGACCGATAATGGCCTCCGTGCAGGAACGTTACGACTTGTAACGGGTTTATCCTGCAGCATGATCAAACGGCCCGGAAGGAGGCACTTTCTTGTCGCAACGGAACATCGTGGTAACAGACCAGCTCGTGGCACCCGCCGATGCGCCCCCGCCCGAGGATTGCCCGTTGCCGGAGGTCTTGGCCCTGATCGGAGACAAGTGGAGTGCCCAGGTACTGGTCGAACTGGGGGAGGGCCCGCGCCGGTTCACTCAGCTCGAACGGGCGATCGATGGCATCAGCCGGCGGATGTTGACGGTGAGCTTGCGAAACCTGGAACGCAACGGACTCATCACACGCACCGTCTACCCCGACGCTCCGCCCCGCGTCGTCTACGCAACCACGTATTTGGTTGAGGACATACGCGCTCCCCTGGAGGCTCTGGCGACATGGGCCCGCCACGCCGGCCCTGTCATCGCCGCAGCACGCCACGCCTACGACAACCGCGACCGTCCCCACCTCGTCGGTGAGCACGGCCAGCCCAGTCGGTAACGAGGGGCATCAACGGAATCATCGCCGGCTCAGCGGATTACAGCGGGCGGAGCGGTGCTGAAACCCGGCAGGAGCTCAGTAGATCAAGAAGCGGGAGCCCTGGGTCAGGCATCAACCGAAGTATGGCCAGAAAACGCGAGCAACGTAGAGGTGTTTGCCCCGTCCTCGGCCGCGTGGGTCAGCGCCGAGTGCCGCAGTCGCGGGGCATGAGCAGGCGGAACAATTGTCGGATGGGTCCGGCAGGATGGCTGCCATGGTTTCTTATCAGCTGGTCATTGACTGTGCGGCACCCGAGCGGATGGCCCGGTTCTGGGCGGGCGCGCTGCGATACACGGTGGAGCCGCCGCCGGTTGGATTCGACACGTGGCGGGATTACTGGCGCAGTCTCGGAGTGCCGGAGGACGAGCTGGGCGAGGGGGACGGCAGCGACAGCATCATCGATCCCGAGGGGTACGGGCCGAGGATCTGGTTTCAGCAGGTGCCTGAGGGCAAGGTGGTCAAGAACCGGTTCCACCTGGATGTGAAGGTGGGCGGCAAGCGGGAGGACGTACCACTGGAGACCCGGAAAGCGCGGGTGGATGCCGAGATGGAGCGGCTTGTCCAGGCGGGGGCGTCCGTTGTGCGGGTGCTGTCGCAGCCCGGGGTTGATCACTATGCGGTGGCGATGGTGGATCCCGAGGGGAACGAATTCGACGTGGTTTAGCGCCGTTTTCCGCACGTCATCACGGCTATCCCGCGTCCGCATCCCCCGCCGCACTTCGGCCTAGGTCCTTCTGGAAGAGAGGGAGGCTTGGGTCCTTTGAAAAGGAAGCTTAGGTGGAAGAGAAGGACGGGGTGTGGACGCGGTACCAGGGACGAAGCGGCACGTGCGGAAAACGGGGCTAGCCGTACTGACCCGTGAGGCCGGTGACGCGGCCGGCGGGAGGGCTCCCAGCGTGGTGACCAGGCACGCCCATCGGGGTGGGCACCGCTCATTCGCGCCGATCAGGACCACCCCACCGCTCGCCGTACCGGCGCTCCCGGAGGACGACGAGGGTGCGCGGCCACCGGTGATGGGCGGAAAGAGCCGCGAAACACGCCTGGCGCCCGTGGGCGTCACTTGTCGATGTCGCCCACGACGAAGAACATCGAGCCGAGGATGGCCACCATGTCGGGGACCAGGTGGCCCGGGAGCATCTCGCGCAGCACCTGGACGTTGTTGTAGGAGGCCGAGCGGAGCTTCATCCGCCACGGGGTCTTCTCGCCGCGGGAGACCAGGTAGTAGCCGTTGATGCCGAGGGGGTTCTCGGTCCAGGCGTAGGTGTGGCCCTCGGGGACCTTGAGCACCTTGGGCAGGCGCTGGTTGATCGGCCCCTGGGGGAGCTCGCGGAGCCGTTCCAGGCAGGCGTCGGCCAGGTCCAGGGAGACCTTCACCTGCTCCAGCAGCACCTCGAACCGGGCGTTGCAGTCTCCCGCCGACCGGGTGACGACCCGCACCGGCAGCTCGCCGTAGGCGAGGTAGGGCTCGTCCCTGCGCAGGTCGAAGTCCACCCCGGAGGCGCGGGCGATCGGGCCGCTCACGCCGTACTGCATGATCGTTTCGCGGTCCAGCACGCCCACCCCGACCGTGCGGGCCAGGAAGATCTCGTTTCCGGAGATCAGGTTCTCGATGTCGGGCAGCCGCCGCCGCACGTCCGCGACGGCCTTCGCGACGCGGCCGGTCCAGCCTTCGGGCAGCTCCTCCTTGAGCCCGCCGATCCGGTTGAACATGTAGTGCATCCGCCCGCCGGCGATCTCCTCCATCACGGCCTGGAGGGTCTCGCGTTCCCGGAACGCGTAGAAGACCGGGGTGATCGCGCCGAGCTCCAGGGGATAGGACCCGAGGAACATCAGGTGGCTGAGCACCCGGTTGAGCTCGGCCATCAGGGTGCGCGTCCAGACCGCCCGGACCGGCACCTCCATGCCGAGCATCCGCTCCGCCGCGAGCACGACGCCCAGCTCGTTGGCGAACGCCGACAGCCAGTCGTGCCGGTTGGCCAGCATGATGATCTGCCGGTAGTCCCGCACCTCGAACAGCTTCTCCGCGCCGCGGTGCATGTAGCCCACGACCGGCTCGGCCGCGCTGATCCGCTCCCCGTCCAGAGTGAGCCGCAGCCGCAGCACCCCGTGCGTGGACGGGTGCTGCGGCCCGATGTTGAGGATCATGTCTTCGGTCGCGAGCTCCTTGCCGCGCGCGGATTGCACGGCACCGGCTCCGGCACCGATCCCCACGCTCACTTCCCGGGGCGCGCCTTCGGTCCGATGCTCAGTCATAGAGCCATGCTGCCATGTCAGCGACGCGAGACAAGCTCCCGCAAAGCAGTGATCAACCGGTCGATGTGCTCCTCGGTGGTGCCGATGCCGATGGAGGCGCGTACGGCGGAGGCGGTGGTGTCGTCGCAGCCGCCGTCCTTCACGTCGAGGAGGTGGCGGACGAAGGGGTGGGCGCAGAACTTGCCGTCGCGGACGCCGATGCCGTACTCGCCGGACAGGGCTTCGGCGACCTCGCGGGCGGTGTAGCCGTCCACCACGAAGGAGACGATGCCGACGCGGGGGTGGTCGGGACCCCACAGGCCCAGCTCGTGGACGCCCTCGACGGTGGCGAGGCCGGCGCGGAGACGGCCGAGGA
The DNA here is from genome assembly GCF_042898655.1 of Streptosporangium sp. NPDC000396. Classification (NCBI taxonomy): domain Bacteria; kingdom Bacillati; phylum Actinomycetota; class Actinomycetes; order Streptosporangiales; family Streptosporangiaceae; genus Streptosporangium; species Streptosporangium sp. NPDC000396. Next base: position 109,409 of record NZ_JBIAZA010000012.1, on the reverse strand, counting down.
GGCGCTCCTCCTCGCGGAGCAGCACGTTCCATCCGGTGGCGCTCAGGGCGTCGCAGGCGGCGGCCAGGGCGATGGCGCCGAGGACGTTCGGGGTGCCGGCCTCGTGGCGGGCCTCGGGGTCCTCGTGCCATTCGGTCTCGTCGTCGTTCACGGACTTCACCGCGCCGCCGCCCCGCAGGTACGGCTCCGCCTCCGCCAGCCAGTCGCCGCGGCCGATCAGGACGCCCGTGCCGAACGGGGCGTAGAGCTTGTGGCCGGAGAAGACCACGTAGTCCAGGTCGAGCGCGGTCAGGTTGAGCGGGCGGTGCGGGACGAGCTGGGCGGCGTCGACGAGGATGCGGGCGCCGTGGCGGTGGGCGATGTGGGCCAGGGCGGCGATCGGCCAGAGCTCCCCGGTGACGTTGGACGCGGCGGTCACGACCAGCAGCTTGGGACCGTCGATCCCGGCCAGGGCGTCGTCGGCCGCGCGGACCGCCTCGCCGGGGAAGGCCGGGGGCGCGAGCCGTACGGCGTCGGCCCAGGGCAGGAGCGAGGCGTGGTGCTCGGTGTCGAAGACCACGACGGTGGTCTCCCGGGGCAGGCTGCGGGCCAGCAGGTTGGTCGCGTCGGTGGTGTTCCGGGTGAAGACCACCGAGTCGCCGGGGCGTGCCCCGGCGAAGGCGCGGACCGTGTGCCGGGCCTGTTCGTAGCGGGCCGTGGTGAGCTGCGAAGCGTACCCGGCGCCGCGGTGGACGCTGGAGTAGGCCGGGAGCGCGGCGGCGACGGCGGCGCTCACCGGCTCCAGACAGGGCGCGCTGGCGGCGTAGTCGAGGTTGGCGTAGGGGGCGAGCCTGCCGCCCTTGACGGGCACTTCGAGGTCCGAGCCCAGCACCGCGGGGATCCGCCGGTCGTCGGACACACGGGTCGCGGGAACGGTCACGGTCGCGGCTGCGGTGGTGGTGGCGGCGGAAGTGAAGATCGTCAGTGTGGACACGCCAGGACTCCCTATGAGGTCATCGGACCCCAACCCATGGCGTTGGTGCGTGGAGCCCGCGCTTGCCCGGCGCCCTGCGCGCCGGACCAGGTCCTCACCCGGGGCACCCCGCCGCGGACGCGAGGGTTGCCGGCCAGCAAGCCGGGGCTTGTCGCTGGCACTCATGACCTATAGGGGGGACTATAACCGATCCCCCGCGGTGGATCGCAAGTCGTCAAATATGGCGGCGTGCTGTTTCCCGGGGTGCTCGGGGCATCCGGCCGTCCAACGATCACCGCAGGTCACCGCCTGAGCGGGGCATGATCGCGTGACGGTGATCGGCCAGGTGATTGACCAGGAGGAACTTACGGAACCATTCGGTCGTCTAGCAATTACTGCCGGTTACCGTATGAAGGAGAGCGTAATGGATTGGGTGACAGATCCGGGGATATGGATAGGGTTCGTCACCCTTGTGGGCCTGGAAATCGTGCTGGGCATCGACAACATCATCTTCATCTCCATCCTGGCCGGGAAACTCCCGCCCGAGCAGCGCGACAGGGCCCGCAAGCTGGGCCTCCTCGCCGCCCTGCTCAGCCGGCTGGCGCTGCTGCTGGCGCTGTCGTGGGTGGTGAAGCTCACATCGCCGCTGTTCGAGATCTTCGGCCAGGAGATCTCGGGACGCGATCTGATCCTGATCTTCGGCGGCCTGTTCCTGCTGGCCAAGAGCGCCTACGAGATGCACGACAGCCTGGAGGGCGAGTCCGGTCACGCCGGTGGCAAGGTCGCGTCCAGCTTCGCCGCGGTGATCGTCCAGATCATGATCCTGGACATCGTGTTCTCCCTCGACTCGGTGATCACCGCGGTGGGCATGGTCGACCAGATCGGCGTCATGGTCGCGGCCGTCATCGCCTCGGTTCTCGTGATGCTCGCCGCCTCCGGCCCGATCAGCCGCTTCGTGGACGAGCACCCGAGCATCAAGATGCTCGCCCTGTCCTTCCTGGTCCTGGTCGGCGTCGTGCTCCTCGCGGAGGGCTTCGATCAGCACATCTCGAAGGGCTACGTCTACTTCGCGATGGCGTTCTCGCTCGCCGTGGAACTGCTGAACATCCGGGCGCGCAGTAAGGCGGGCCGGGAGGAGCCGGTCGAACTGCACCACCGCTACGAGGCGGACGAGCAGACCGGATCCTAGGGTCCGCGTCGCGGGCCTCGCCCGGCGCGCGTGGATCTGGTTGTTTTGATCACTTGTGATCTAGATTACGGAAATCCGTTTTCTGATCTAGATCGAGGAAACACTGTGAAGAATCTTCGTCGCGCCTTCGCGACCCTTGGCGCCGCGAGCGTCACCCTGGCCGCCGTCCTCACGGCGACCCCCGCCGACGCGGCCAGCGGTGGCGGCTGTAGCAGCGGAACCGTACGGGCGTGCATCAGCGTCAACAGCAGCCGTTACCTGGTCGCCGACGGCTACCTGAGCAGCGTCCCGTCCGGGTGCGCCGGTGTGACCGTCAAGCTGTTCACCCGGTCCAGGAAGCTCCTCAACAGCATCGACTCCGGCTGCTGGACCGGCCGGACCTACTCCACGAGCTACTTCTACTCCTCGGACGTGGGCGGGTTCTTCACGCAGGTGGATGTCTGGAACGGCAACCACAACGTCATCACCTACGCCATAAGCCCGAACCAGTACTGAGACCGGGGTCGCCCCGTGGCCGTTTCCCGCCTCGGGGCACCGCCGATCGACGTGCGCAAGATCGCGTTAAGGCTTGCTCGTCAGAGCGAGGCGGACAGCCAGCCCGATCAGCAGGGTTCCGGACACGTACTCCAGGTACCGGCGCACGGCGGGCCGCCTGAAGAACCGCTCGGCGACGCCGACCAACCGGACGATCCCCAGATACCACGCCAGATCGATGAGGGCCGAGGCCACCGCCAAGAGCAGCAGCGTCGGCAGCGCCGGCGCGCCCTCGGGCACGAATTGCGGCAAGAAAGACAGGGCGAATACGCCGGCCTTCGGATTGGCCAGGTTGGTCAGCAACCCTGTCCGGTAACAACCCCACAGCGACGGCGCGACCCCGTCCACAGACGGTGAGTCCGGAGCGGTCCGCCGAGCCCGCCACAACATCCTGACGCCGAACCAGACGAGGACGATCGCGCCGACGATCCGCATGATGTCGAAGGCGAGTTGCGAGACGACCAGCAGAGCGGACAGGCCCAAGGCGGCCGCCAGGCACCACAGCAGCCAACCGGTCTCGTTGCCCAGCACGGTGGCCGTGCCCGCCGAACGTCCCGAAGTGATCGACTGCCGCAAGATGACCACGGTGGTGGGCCCGGGAATCATGGAGACCAGCAGGGAAGCGACAGCAAAGGCGAGCATGTCAGTCAGCATTGGGCTTCCCCTCCTCAAAACGGGCCTGACATCCGATAGCGCCCTAGGCGCTCACTTTGGGTCATTTGACGCTACATCAAGATCGTTGAGGGGTCTGAAGACGCCCTCTTGCGGTGACCGCATACCTTCACCGTGTTCGTCGTCCGTCCAGGGCGCCGGTACGGCGAGCGGTGGGGTGGTCTCGGTCGGTACGGCGAGCGGTGCGGTGGTCTCGATCGGCGCGGGTGAGCGGTGCCCGACCCGGTGAACGTTCCCGGTCACCGCACCTCTCAGGGGCGAACATTACGATGTTTACGTGCACTTTGATCCTTGGAATCCGGAATTTGTCGCCCACCCCTACGACGTCTACGACGAGCTGAGGCGGGAGCGCCCGGTCAGCTTCTTCGAGCCCACCGGACAGTGGCTGATCGCCCGGCACGCCGATGTCAACGCCCTGTTGCGTGACCGCAGGCTCGGCAGGTCCTACCTGCACGTGGCCACGCACGAGGAGTTCGGCAGACCGGACGACCCCGAGTTCCAGGATCCGTTCTGGCGGGTGGTCAGGGCCGGGATGCTGGACGTCGAACCCCCCGTCCACACCCGCCTGCGCCGGCTGGTGTCGAAGGCGTTCACCCCCCGCATGGTCGAGGCGCTCCGCCCCAAGGTCGCCCGGATCGCCGGGGAGCTCGTGGACGCGTTCGTCGAGCGCGGCGGAGGAAACCTGATCGCCGAGGTGGCCGAGCCGCTCCCGGTGACCGTGATCGCGGAGATGCTCGGCGTTCCCGAGGCCGACCGGCACCTGCTGAGGCCCTGGTCCGCCGACATCTGCGGGATGTACGAGCTCAACCCCTCGATCGAGGCCCAGCACACCGCCGTGCGCGCGGCCCAGGAGTTCTCGGACTACCTCATCGAGCTGGCCCGCGCCCGCAGGGTGAACCCCGGGGACGACCTGATCAGCGCGCTGGCCCAGGTGGCCGACGAGGGCGACAGGCTCACCGAGGAGGAGCTGGTCGGCACCTGCGTGCTGCTGCTCAACGCCGGCCACGAGGCCACCGTCAACGTCACCGGCAACGGCTGGTGGTCGCTGTTCCGCAACCCGGCCGAGCTGGAACGGCTCCGCGCCGACCACGGCCTGCTGCCCACCGCGATCGAGGAGCTGATGCGGTGGGACACCCCGCTGCAGATGTTCGAGCGCTGGGTGCTGGAGGACATCACCGTGGGCGGGGTGGACATCCCGCGCGGGACGGAGGTGGCGCTGCTGTTCGGGTCGGCCAACCGCGACCCCGAGGTGTTCGACGACCCCGACCGCCTCGACGTGGGCCGGGCGGACAACCCGCACATCTCCTTCGGCGCCGGCATCCACTTCTGCCTGGGGGCCCCGCTGGCCAGGATCGAGCTGGCCGAGTCGTTCGGCGCGCTGCTGCGTAAGGCGCCGAAGCTGGAGCTGGTCTCCGAGCCCGCCTGGGGCGCCGGCTACATCATCCGGGGCCTCACGGCCCTTGAGGTGCGGGTCTGAACCAGTTGGTCGCCCCCGAGCCCATCGGGGGCGATCACTTCGGTTTCCGATGAAGGTCGGCTGTCGACTGGCGTGCTTGAGCTGATGGACGCGCTGCTTCGACAGCTCCATTCGCTTGCCGCCGGAGTGTGGGGCCCGGGTAGAACTCGTCATCGGCATGAACGACCTCTCCCCCGCCGGGGGGAGTGAGGTCACCCGGGTAGGGGAGGTCCAGCCGTCGAAGATCGGAGACGGTGATCTCATGGCGATCAGGTTGATGACTCCGACGCTGGCTGCGCACGATACCGAACAGCCAGTTCCGAGATGGGCGGTCATCACCGCCCGTGCGATCCCTTTCCTGCTGCTTCCCCATTGCCTGTGGCGGCTGCCGTTCGCCTTCGACTTCAGGATGGGGATGATCGATCCGAACGCGCCGGCATGGGTGTGGTGGGCCACCCCCTATGTCTTCGGGCTCAGCGTGGTGTCGGAGGCGGCGGCGCTGCTCTCCCTCGGTCTGGTGCGGGGATGGGGTGAGGTCGCGCCCGCCTGGCTTCCGATCGTTGGTGGGAGGCGTATCCCACCGCTGACGGTGATCATCCCCTCCACTCTGGGGGGCTTGGCCGCGACCGCGCTGTACGCAAGCGCGTTGCCGACCTGGCTGAACGTCCCGGGATTCCATGGTCTGGGGTTTTCCAACGGCTGGTGGGAAGCGCTGGCGAACGTGTGCATCGCCCCTGGGATCTTGTGGGGCCCCCTGGTGTTGGTCCTGACCTACGCCTACTACGTGCGGCGTCGAAGGCCGAGCCGTTAGTGCAGCTGAAGATCGGCTGCTGCCGTCATGCTGTCCATCCGCGTTCAGGACGGGCGAGGGGCGCGGCGGTCCTTGCGCTGGGCGAGTTCTTCGTCGTCCACCAGGGTGAGCATCGGCTGGCCGGGTTCGCACAGCATGGTGACGGTGAAGCGAAGCGGGACGTCGTCGCGGTTGTTGCCGTCCTGGTAGTGGATGACGTCGCCGCCCGCCTCCCAGAACGCCTCACCGGCGCGCACGACCCGCTCCGGCTCGCCTTCCAGCTCCAGCAGCATCTCGCCCTCCAGCACGTAGCCGAACGCCGGGCCGGAGTGCCGGTGCGGCGGCGTGCCGGGGTCGCCGGGCGGAAACTCGACGACCACGGTCATCGCGTGCGCTCCCTCCGGGATGAAGGGCGGCTCGGCCTCCTGCAGCATGGTGATCGCCGTCTGCCACGCGGTCGATCTCGGCTTGGCCTCGGTGGTCGCCGGGTCGATATCGGACATGGGACCTACCTCCGTGACCTCTGGGTGATGGGGCCCGGGTGGTGCCGGGCGAGGACGCGCTACTTCCCGGCCGTGTTCCGGCCGTACCAGTCGCGATAGCGGATCTCTCCGAGGGTGGCGCCTTCGTCCGGCACCAGCGACCGTTCAAGCAGCTCGGCTCCGAAGTAGCGCGCATGCGGGTCGGTGACCACCTCGCGCGGGTCATCCCAGGAGGCCAGCGCGTCGCGGAAGAACTCGTCCATCCGGAACTGCTCGGGCCCGGCCACCTCGACCCTGCCGTTCAACGGCGTCCCCACCGAGACCCGGCCGATCGCCCGCGCGACATCGTCTCCCGCGATGGGCTGGAAGAGTACGGGCGCCATCCGCACCTTGTCGCCGTCCGTGGCATCGTCGGCGATTCTCCGGACGAACTCGAAGAACTGGGTGGCGTGCACGAGCGAGAACGGGATCGACGACTTCTCGATCAGCCTCTCCTGGGCGATCTTCGCCCGGAAGTAGGCGTTCCCAGGGGGTCGATCCGTTCCCACCACCGACAGCGCGACGTGGTGGCCGACGTCGGCCGTCGCCTCCGCGGCGAGCAGGTTGCGGGTGGAGGTCTCGAAGAACTCCAGCACGGCGGCCTCCTCGAAGGAGGGGGAGTTCGACACGTCGACCACCGCCGACGCGCCCACCAGCACCTCGGCCAGCCCTTCGCCGGTGAGAGTGTTCACGCCGGTGCTCGGCGCCGCCGCCACCGCCTCGTGACCGTGCTCACCGAGCTTGGTCACGAGCTTCGACCCGATCAGACCGGTTCCGCCGACTACCACGATCTTCATGACAAGCCTCCCCGTCCGCCGGGGGCATTCTTTGCCAACCGGTCGCCGGCTAGGACAGGACAGCCTCCCGGCCTGCGACAGTCCCAGCAGAATTTCTTTGGGCCTCGCCTCCAGCGTCCCTCGTCCTGTCTCTACTTCCCCATACCGGGCAGCAAACTTTCAGCAACCGTCACCAACGTCCCTACCTGCGGGGATGTCGGGACTCCTGATGATCTTCTGGCTTGGTCGCTTGATGATCTATCGATGTGTGAAGGCAAGGGCCCGGATCTGCTCGAGCATGGACGGCCAGAGTCGCCTGGGCAGGTCATGGCCCATGCCGGGGTAGGTGACCAGGCGTGCGCCGGGGATGGCTGCCGCGGTCGCCTGTCCGGCCTTGAGCTGGATGACCGGATCGTCCTCGCCGTGCAGGACGAGGGTGGGGATGCGTAGCGTGGCCAGTGCCTTGCGCCGGTCGCCGGAGGCGGTGACTGCGGCGCGCTGGCGCGCGTCGGCTTCGGGACTGCCGGGATGGCGCTCATAGGAGCGGCGGCCGATGTCGCCCGCTTCCTTTTCGTCGAAGGGGTAGCGCGGGGAGCCGATGAGTTTCTTCATCGCGACTGCCTCTTGGGCTGCCTGGTCCGGGCTGGTGACCGGCATGTTGGAGAGTTTCATGATCGCTTTCAGGGTGGCGATCTTGGGCATGGTGCCGATTCGAGCTGCGGGGGTGGACATGATCGAGGTGAGGGTGCGCACCCGGGTGGGGTGCAGGATGGCGAGGGTCTGGGCGATCATCCCGCCCAGCGAGGTGCCGACCAGGTGCGCGGACTGCCATCCGAGGGCGTCCAGCACCGCGAGGGCGTCCTCGGCCATGTCCTTCAGTCGGTACGGCGCCGAAGAGGGGCGGATCATGGTCTTGAGCCAGCCGGGCGCCGGCACGCCGGTCAGGTGGGTAGACAGGCCGGTGTCGCGGTTGTCGAACCTGGCGACCTGGAAGCCGAGTTCGACCAGCGCGTTGCAGAGGTCTTCGGGGAAGATCAGCATCTGCACCCCGGTACCGCTGATCAGCAGCAACGGCGCTCCATCCGTGGTGCCGAAAGTCTCGTAGGCGAGTTCGATGTCGCCGTTATGTGCCACGCCCATGGCTCCGCCCTCTCGGTAGGTCATACTGTCTATGAACGAATTTTCAGTGAATCTGGATTCGATGAATCTAGATTCATCTAAGTTTGCTTATCCGTCAAGGGGGCCGTGTGTCCGCATCCGAGCCGACGCCTGCGAGCCGGAAGGAAAAGGCCGCGCAGACCGAGATCGCCCTGAAGGAGGCCGCCCGCCGCGTGTTCGCCCGCAACGGCTACCTCAACGCCAAGATCACCGACATCACGGCCGAGGCGGGACGCTCCGCCGGCTCCTTCTACAAGCACTTCGCCGGCAAGCAGGAAGTGCTCCAAGCGCTGCTGTCCGACTGGCTCGCCCAAGCCGGCCAGGAACTCTCCGTCCATGAGGCGGGCGACGACCTGTCGAGCGAGCCCGCCCTGCGCGCCCGGGTGGCCACGTACTGGCACACCTACAAGGCGCACCTGCCCGAGATCCAGGCGCTCGGCCAAGCCGCACTGGTCGACCCAGAGTTCGCCGAGCGAGTCGCCCAGATCCGGCACGCCCAACTGCAGACCATGCGCGAACACCTCCAGCGGCTCCAGACCACCGGGTTCGACCTGCCCGGCGACCCCGCCGTTCTGGCATCGGCGTTCAACGCCCTGCTGGAAGGGTTCTGCGCGGCCTGGCTCACCGGCGGCGGCGAGCCCATCGGCCGCTCACTCGGGGATGACGAGGCGATCGACACCCTCACCGGGCTGCTGCGACACGGCCTCACCGGCCCCCGGCCATAGCGGCTGACCAATCACCACATCGACAACCGGAAAATCGCAGTCGCTTGGCAGAAGGGACGAACGCCAGGTCCGTCGCGGCGTTTGATTCGGCTTCAGAGGCCGTTCGCCCGGCTTCAGGGGAGGCGTGCGATTCCAGTCGCTCGGCGATCAGTGAGCCGGATGGCTGCGCGTAGTCATGATCGGCGGGCTGACCAGGGCAGCCGTGCGCGTACGGCGGGTGGCCACAGAGGGCGCATCCCATCGGCATCGGCGGATTGTCGGTGAAGCAGCCACAGTTGCTTATCGCCTGCCGGTCGAGGACCGGAGCACTAGGCTTGCTTATGGGTCAGGACTCACTTCCTGATCAAGGGCCCGTCCGGTCGTCGCAAGCGCCGGGCGGGTCTGATTTTGCTGTTCCCTCACTACGGTTCACCATGGTGAACCTGAGTTCTCTCTGGGTATCTCAGGTTCATCACAGGGATCTACGGTGATCCTTGTGGTGATCGAATGGCGTGCTAACCAGCCGCGATGGGTTCAGATCGCGGCCGTGATCAAACAGCGCATCGACGGGGGTGTCTACGCCGTCGACGAGCAGGTCCCGAGCGAACATCAGATCGTGCAGGAGTTTGGTGTCGCTCGCGGTACGGCCCGCAAGGTTCTGGTGCGTCTACGTGAAGAAGGGGTCGTCTACGCCGTCCGAGGGCTGGGTAATTTCGTGGCAGGCCCGACCGTAGATGATCAATGACGGCGGCGGTGTCGCCCGTGCACCTTCGCATCATCATCACCTCTTGTGAGCGATTGATTTCCCATAGTGTCGTGTGTAACTTGCATGATCACAAGCACTTTCCGTGACTTTTCTTTACGCAAGGTGACCGGGATCGGGCAGACTTGGCGGCATGGCTTCTACGGGTCCTACCGTGCGGCACCGCCGCCTCGGCCGCGAACTGCGGGGACTTCGCGAAAAGATGGGCTTCACGCTGGAGGAGGTGGCCACGAGGCTTGGCTGGTCCACGGCAAAGCTGAGCCGTATCGAGAATGCCCGGACCATGCCCAGCGGCGCGGACATCGCCAACGTCTGCGATCTGTACGGTGTGGATCCGCTGACGAAGGCGGAACTGATTCAGCTCGGTCGCGATGCCAGCCGTCGCGGCTGGTGGACTGCTTACAGCGATGTGTTCGCCAGTGCTTATGTTGGTTTGGAAGCCGAGGCGACGGCCATTCGCACCTGGGAGCCACTCCTGGTGCCAGGTCTACTTCAGAGCGTGGAGTATGCCCGCGAGATCATCAATGCCGTGCGTCCGGAGTTGATTAGCGGCGAACTGGAACGGCGTGTGGACGCCCGAATGGCGCGAAAGATCAATCTTCTTGGAGCGCGTGCGCCAACGCTGCACGTTCTCATGGACGAATGCGCCCTGCGCCGCCCCATCGGGCCACCCGGCGTCATGACTCGCCAACTTGGTGACATTCTTCAGATCGTTGACCAGCCCAATGTCACGGTTCAAGTCTTGCCGCTCCGGGCTGGTGCACACAGTGGTCTGGAGGGCGCTTTCTCTCTGCTGTCATTCGACGATGAAGATCCGGATGCGGGCTACATCGGGTGCCCGGGTGGAGAAATCTATGTAGAGGCGACGGATCAGGTGCGGAAGCTTAAGCTGACGTTCGAACACCTTGCCGACGTGTGCTTGTCCCCTCAGGAGTCCGCAGTGTTCATCGCTACGGTAAGGAGCGATCATGATCTCCCCTGACCTATCGGGTGCCGAGTTCCGTAAGTCCAGCTGTAGCGGTGGCGGCGACAACTGTGTGGAGGTTGCCATGAACCTTCCTGCTGTCGTCGCCGTGCGCGACAGCAAGGACCCCTCCGGTCCGGTGCTGACCTTCACTCCGGAGGTCTGGCGTGACTTTCTCAAGAGTGTCCGCGACGGAGACCTCTGATCCGCAGGGCCGTACGGCGGCACGCCGCCAGGAGGTGTTTGCGGCTGGCCTTCAGGGTTTCCGTACGGCCGGAAGCCCGCTGTCGGCGTGTTCCCGGTTCGGTGGCACCCGCTCCGACTGGCCTGCGTCCAGCATCGCGTCGATCCGGTCGCGTCCTTGCATCCATCTCACGATGTGCTCCGGTTCTGAATCAGGGGGTGGAGGGGCTTGCTCCGCAGGGACGCCACGAACGGATCGCCCTGGTCTGCGGCCCACGACGCGGGTGAGATCCGGCTGATGTTCACCTCGCGGCTGAGGACGCGCTCCGCTGCTCGTGCTGCGTCGTACAGCTCGTCCTCATCGGCGGATCCCACCACGAGGACATCGACGTCGCGTGGGAGTGGTCCGGCCTGGTTCGCGTACCGGGCGGCCCAGGAGCCGTAGATGTACGCCTCGTCGATGCCCGGGATCGGCTGGAGGAGGGGCGGTAGGACGGCCGCTGGGCCGAAGGTCACCGCCAGTAGGTCGGTGAGTGGCTTGGCGACGATGGTGTCAGTGTCGGCGCGGATGAGACGGAGGTTGCCGTGCCGTCTCTCCTTGGTCAGCCCGGCGGCGGCGAACCGATCTGCCTCGCGGCTCACCGTCGGCTGGGATATGCCCGTCTGTCTGGCGAGATCGGTTGTCGAATACTCCTTCTCCGGGTGGAGGTACAGCCAGGCGAGCAGTTCGCCGATGGCGTTGGACCGGATCAGGGGAAGCAGCAGAGGCGGAAGATCCCTCATGGATGAATAGTACTATGCACCTATAGCATGATTGCAACTCTGTGTAGTTATTTGATTTCGAGTCGCTCTCATTGTGGATGAGATCGCCTCCATACGGGGACACCGATCGCGATGCCGTGCCGTTCTGGTAACCGGTCGGTGGCCGGGGAGTATGAGGGACCGGCAGGTCCCTCACCCGGGGCGTGGGGCGGAGCTCCACGGAACGCAGCCCGAACGCCTGTCGCGCGGAGCGCGATGATCGTGAGGCCCGATTGTCCGGGGCCGCAACTCCTCAGAGGGGTTTGACCATCCGGTAGTGGCCCGTTCCCAGCGTGTAGCCGAGCCGGGCGTTGACGGCCATCATGGCGGTGTTGGACGCCTCCACCTCCGTGCGCAGGCGGCGGACGCCGGACTGCTCCAGCCTCTGCGCCGCCACCAGCTTGAGCGCCCGGGCGATGCCGCGCCCGCGCCAGTCGCGGGCCACACCGGTGTAGTCGACGTAGGCCGTGTGCGGGTCGTCGGTCGACTGGGCGGCGGTCACCCCGACGATCTCCGCCTCCCGCAGGGCGAGGAACACCCAGTCGGTGCGGCGTCCCTGCCCGGTCACCACCTCCTCGCGCCAGGTGTCGAAGTCGATCGGCCCGTCCAGGTGACCGGGATTGTCGGTGAGCGTCTGGTCGTACAGCAGGTGCAGTTCGCGCTCTACGGCGTCCCCGCCGCTCTCGGCCAGGGTGGTCACCGTCAGCCCCGCGGCCCGCAGGTGGTCCAGCGCGCTCTCCGCCCCGTCCAGCGGGAGTTCCGTGCTCGCCGTACGGACGTGCGCGTCGATCCGGTAGCCGCGCCGCCGTACGTGATCCAGCCGGTGCTCATCGGCGTCGGCCACTTCGCTCAGGATGCGGTCGGCTCCGGCCGCTACGCCCCACGTCTCCAAGTGGTCCAGGAGACCGGGCAGCACCTCGGCCGCCGAGACGCCGGGGTCGACGGTGACCTCGCTGACGACGTCTCCGGCCGGGGTCCACGGGGCACGCCACGCCACCGCCCACCCCACCGGGTTTCCGTCGCCGGTGACCGCGAGAGCCCTGGTGCGGCCGTGACCGGTCAGCCTGCCGCCCGGATCGGTCGTCAGCTCGTCGTGGGGTGGCATCTGGTCGTCGAACTCGCGTAGCGCGGTCGCCGACACCGGGCTTCCCCCGGCGCGGGTGAGCAGCGCCGCCAGGACCTCGTAGTCGTCCGGCGCGAGGAAGGGGCGAACAGTGATCTTTGAGGGCATGATCCGGAGCGTAATCAGCTCCGCGGCTCCGAATCATTTCATTAATCGTCGTTCACGATGTCTTTAACGGTTCAGGAGTGTTGTCAGCCGGCCCGAGCCGATCGCAGGGGATGTGCGGGGCATGGGTGAGGTGACGCAGGGTGGCGATCATGATGAAACCCGGTCGATCCCCGCTCCAGCCGAAAGCCGGACACCCTCAACCCGCATCCCGAAGCTTGACCGTGGTAGGGCCAGCCATACCCGACAATTCGGGTATGCGGGATCGATCGGGACATGCCTCCGTCGACATGCTGGGTAGCGTCACGTTTCGTAATCAAACAGGGAGTCCCCTGGTGGGTCTTTTCACCGCTATGTCCCCAGCGTCCACCCGTCTCCTGGCCCTGGCCACCGTAGGAGCCGTAGCCGCCGGTGCCCTCGGCCTGGGTACGGCTGCCGCCGGCGCCGCCACGCGGACCGGTTCCGGCGACGCCGCGCAGACAAGTCTGAACAAGCTGGTTCACACCGGCGACTTCCCCGGTGTCGTGGCCGCGGTGCGGGAACGCGACGGGCGGGTGCGCGACTACACCGCCGGGGTGGCGGACCTGGACACCCGGGCCAAGGTGCCGGTCAACGGGACGGTACGCATCGGCAGCCACACCAAGACATTCACCGCCACGGTCGTCTTGCAACTGGCCGGGGAGGGCAAGCTCGACCTGGATGCCCCGATCGAGAAATACCTGCCCGGCGTGGTCCGGGGCAACGGCAACGACGGCCACGAGATCACGGTCCGCCAGTTGCTGCAGCACACCTCCGGCCTGCCGGAGTACACGAACTTCCCGGCGGTGTCCGACGTCCGGCACACCTATTTCGAGCCACGAGACCTGATCGACAAGGCCCTTAAGCAGAAGCCGCAGTTCGCCCCCGGCAAGGCCTGGAGATACACCAACACGGGATATGTGCTGCTCGGCCTGATCGTGCAGAAGGTCACGGGCCGGCCCATGGGAGAAGAGGTCACCAACCGGATCATCAAGCCGCTCGGCCTGCGGGACACCTACTGGCCCGGCGTCGGCGAGCAGACCCTCCGCGGCAGCCACCCGAACGGCTACCACGCCGATAAGAGCGGAAAACTCGTGAAATACACCCGGATGGACCCCTCCTGGGGCTGGACGTCCGGCAACCTCATCAGCACCCCACGCGACGTCACCCGTTTCCTGAGCGCGCTGATGGGCGGTGAGCTCCTCAAGCCGGCCCAGCTGAAGGAGATGAAGCGGACGGTCGAGTCTCCGGACCTCCCGCCCGGTTGGGCGTACGGGCTCGGCCTGATGAAGATCAAGCTGAGTTGCGGTGGTCACGCATGGGGCCACGGCGGCGACATTCCCGGTTACGAGACCCGCAACGGCATCACCGAGGACGGCCGGTCGGCCACGCTCACCGTGACCGCGCTACCGACCTCGGAGGCCGCGGCCCAGCGCGTCGACAGCGCCCTCGACACCCTGCTCTGCACCCAGAAGTAAGGCCCGCGCCGGTTTCTCCTGGGCGAGCCAGCCGAAGCCGCCGAGCCCTTCGGAGGCGATCAGCTCAGCCTCCTCCGAGGCCCTGGCGAGGGCTTGGAGGTAACCGCGAGGGTCGCTGTGGGCGCGCTCGGCGGGTGGGCGGGCCCCGGTGACGCCGAGGGCCCGCAGCGCCTGCCGTTGCGTGGTCAGGGCCGTCGTGGTGGCCCCGGCCCGCTCCCCGGCGGCCGCGCAGGCGTCCAGGGCCACGTGCGCGGTGATGTCGCACGACCCGTCGGGCACGGGCGCGACGATCGCCCCGTCGCGGTAACCGGCCAGGGTGCCGTACGGCGGGCGGTCGTCCACGGAGTGCGCGTAGTCGATCGCGATCGCCCGCCCGCGTGCCAGCCGTACGATCACCGACGCCCAGGCCTCGTCGCGGGGCCTGCCGATCTCGGCGCGCTCGCCCACGGCCCGCATCGGCCACCAGCGGCTCAGCCAGGCCAGGTCGGCTCCCCGCGGCCGGTCTCCGAGCCGTTCCTCGCCGCTCGCGGGGTCGACGAGGACCAGCCGGGGCCCGTCCGCCGTCTGCTCGGCGATGTCCACGGGGATGTTGTCCAGCCACTCGTTGGCGATCACCAGTCCGTGGATCCCGTCCGGCACGGCGCACGCCCACTCGATCTCCTCGGGGAGCCGGGCGGGCCGGGGCGCCAGATCCACCCCGATCACCCGCAGCCGGGACCGGAGCTCGGGGGGCGCGACGGCGAGCACCCCGGCGGCCAGCCTGCCCTCGCCCGCGCCGATGTCCACCAGGTGGATCGTCCGCGGGCGGCCGAGCGCGTCGTCCACCGCGACGAGTTCGCGCAGCACGGCCTCGGCGAAGACGGGGGAGGCCTCGACCGAGGTCCGGAAGTGCCCCGAGGGCCGCTCTCTGAGATAGAAGCCGTTCTCGCCGTAGAGGGCTTGCTCTATCGCGGCGCGCCAGGTGAGCCACACGTTCACAGACGCTACCCGTCCCGGTAAGGGGGTGTTGTCGATCTCGCCGGTACGGCGGGCGAATTCGCTGGTCCGTGTCCGCGGCCGATTCCGGACACGTGCCTTGACGTGGCTGTCACGGCCGAGCCCGTTACTCTGGGTCAACTGGGCACGGAGCCCCCATCTGGTAAGGACGGGACGTCATGGACGCAGTCGATCGCCCGGCACGGCTGGCCGTCGGAGTGGTCGGAGCCGGCCGGGTCGGCTCGGCGCTCGGCGCCGCACTCGCGCGGGCGGGTCATCGGGTCGTCGCCGCGAGCGGTGTTTCCGACGCCTCCAGGGAACGGGCCGCCGAGCGCCTCGGTGTGACTCCCACCCGCCCGGAGGACGTGGTCGCGCAGTCGGACCTGGTCCTCCTCGCGGTCCCCGACGACGTGCTGCCCGATCTGGTCTCGGGTCTGGTCGGCACCGGCGTCGACCTGCGGGGCAAGCTGGTGGCTCACACCAGCGGCGCGTACGGCCTGGCGGTGCTGAACCCGGCGACCAGGGCGGGAGCGCTGCCGCTGGCGCTTCACCCGGTGATGACCTTCACCGGCCGGGACGACGACCTGCGCCGCCTGACCGGCATCTCGTACGGGGTCACCGCACCCGATCCGCTCCGTCCGGTGGCCGAGGCCCTGGTGATCGAGATGGAGGGCGAGCCGGTCTGGATCGAAGACGAGGACCGGGCGCTCTACCACGCGGCGCTGGCGGGCGCGGCCAACCACATGGTGACGCTCATCGCGGAGTCCTCCGAGCTGCTGGGGAAGATCGGTGTGGAGCAGCCGGGCCGGATGCTCGGCCCTCTGCTGGGCGCGGCCCTGGACAACGTGCTGCGGCTCGGCATCGCCGGGCTGACCGGCCCCGTGGTGCGCGGGGACGCCGCGACGGTCCGCAAGCACGTGGACGCGCTGATCCTGGCCGCACCCGAGGCGGCGGACGCCTACGTGGCCCTCGCTAGGCTCACGGCGGACCGGGCGCTGGCGGCGGGGCTGCTCAAGCCCGAGGCCGCCGAGCGCCTCCTGGACGCTCTGGGAGGGAACATATGGACGTGATCGTGGCGGGCGACCGTGCCGAGCTGGCCAAGGCCAGGCAGGTCCTCGGGGTCGGCGGCGTGACTTCTCCGGGGAAGGCCTCGCTGGCGCTGGTGCCGACCATGGGCGCCCTGCACGAGGGGCACCGCTCGCTCATGCGGCTGGCCCACGAGCGGGCCGACCACGTGGCCGTGAGCATCTTCGTGAACCCGCTGCAGTTCGGCCCGAACGAGGACTACTCCCGCTATCCCCGCACGTTCGACGCCGACCTGGAGGTGTGCGCGGCCGAAGGCGTGAGCCTGGTGTTCGCCCCCGCCGCCGAGGACATGTATCTGCCGGACAGGCAGGTCGGCGTGTCGGCGGGGGAGATGGGCACGGTCGTCGAGGGAGCCTTCCGGCCGGGACACCTCGACGGTGTGCTGACCGTGGTGCTCAAGCTCTTCAACCTGGTCCAGCCGGGCGTGGCGGTGTTCGGCCAGAAGGACGCCCAGCAGCTCGCGATGATCCGCCGGATGGTCGCCGACCTCGACCTGCCGATCTCCATCGTCGGGGGACCCACGGTCCGGGAGGCGGACGGCCTGGCGCTGTCCAGCCGGAACCGCTACCTGTCGGCAGAGGACCGCAGGGCGGCCCTGGCCCTGTCCCGGGCCCTGTTCGCCGGAGCCGACCGGCGGACGCCGGGGGAGATCCGCCGGGCCGCGCTCGCCGTACTGGAGGGTGAGCCCGCGGTGGCCGTCGACTACCTGGTCCTGGTGAACCCCGCGACCTTCACGGAGGTCGGTGAGGACCACGCGGGTGAGGCGATCCTGGCCGTCGCGGCGAAGGTGGGGTCCACCAGGCTGATCGACAACGTGACGATCACCCTGTGACGGCGACGGGGTCCACCGGGCCGATCGGCGATGTGACGATCACCCTTCGACGGCGGCGGCGGGATCCACCGGGTCGGTCGGGCATGGGTGGCCACCTCCGGAGACGGTCGGCGAGACCGTGTTCTGCGGCTTAGGTATATTCCGCTCAGGCGTGCACGCTCACGAAGCGGCGCGACCGAGCGAAAGGTGATCGACGCATGCTCCGGACCATGCTCACGTCCAAAATCCACCGTGCCACCGTCACCCAGGCCGACCTGCACTATGTGGGATCGCTGACCGTCGACGAGGATCTGCTGGACGCGGCGGGCCTGCTCCCCGGCGAACAGGTCCACGTGGTGGACATCGACAACGGTGCCCGGCTGGTGACCTACACGATCGCCGGTCCCCGGGGTTCGGGGATCATCGGCGTCAACGGCGCCGCCGCCCGCCTCATCCACCAGGGTGACCTGGTGATCATCATCGCGTACGGCCAGCTCGACGACGCCGAGGCGAGAACCTTCCAGCCCCGGGTCGTCCACGTCGACGGCGGCAACCGGATCGTCGATCTCGGCCACGACCTCGCCGCCGCGTCGCCCGGCCTTCTCCGCGGCGACGAGCCGCACCCGGCGGCGGACGTCTCCCGGTAGGCGGTCCGGGGGACAGGGACGAATCCTCCACCCTCCGGGAGCGGCCGTCGTGGCCCCCCGGGGAACAGCCGGCGCGGCGCTGACGTTATCGTCATGTTGACGAAATGAAGAGCCTCTAACAGTCCCCGCGAGGAGGCGGCAATGACTATCCCGGCCATCCCCCAGAGGTTGACCGCGCCCGATCCGGGCTGGACGGTCGAAGCGGACGTGGTCGTGGTGGGCTCCGGCATCGCGGGGCTGACCCTGGCACTGCGGTATGCCGGTCTCGACCCCGAGGCGAAGGTCCTGGTCGTCACCAAGGACGTGCTGTCGTCGGGATCGACCCGCTGGGCGCAGGGCGGGATCGCGGCCGTGCTCGATCCGCAGGACACTCCCGCCGAGCACCTGTCCGACACGCTCATCGCCGGGGTCGGCCTCTGCGACGAGGCGGCCGTCCGCGTCCTGGTGACGGAGGGGCCCGCCGCGCTGCGCAGACTGATCGCGGCGGGTGCCCGGTTCGACACCGACGAATCGGGTGAGCTCCAGCTCACCCGGGAGGGCGGCCACCGGCGCAACCGCATCGTGCACGCGGGCGGCGACGCCACCGGGGCGGAGGTCCAGCGGGCGCTTGTCCAGGCCGTCGGGGAGTCGGCGATCGAGGTGATCGAGCACGCGCTCGTGCTCGACCTGCTCAAGGACGCCGAGGGCCGGGCGGCGGGAGTCACCCTGCACGTCATGGGCGAGGGCGAACGCGACGGCGTGGGCGCGGTGAGGGCGAGGGCGGTGGTTCTGGCCACCGGCGGCATGGGCCAGGTCTACGCCGCCACCACCAACCCGGTCGTCTCCACGGGCGACGGGGTGGCGCTGGCGTTGCGGGCCGGCGCCACCGTCCGGGACCTGGAGTTCGTCCAGTTCCACCCGACCGTGTTCTGGCTCGGAGAGGAAGCGACCGGTCAGCAGCCGTTGATCTCCGAGGCGGTCCGGGGCGAGGGCGCGGTGCTGATCGACGCCGAGGGGACCCGCTTCATGGCGGGCGTCCACGAGCTGGCCGACCTCGCGCCTCGCGATGTCGTGGCCAAGGCGATCATGAGGCGGATGCGCGAGACCGGTGCCGACCACATGTATCTCGACGCCCGCCACTTCGGCGAGGAGAAGTGGCGCACCCGCTTCCCGACGATCTACGCGGTGTGCCTGGAGCACGGCGTCGACCCGGTCACCCAGCCCATCCCGGTCGCCCCGGCCGCCCACTACGCCAGCGGCGGCGTCCGCGTCGACCTGTACGGCCGCACCGGCGTGCCGGGTCTGTACGCGTGCGGCGAGGTGGCCTGCACCGGCGTGCACGGCGCCAACCGGCTGGCCTCCAACTCGCTTCTCGAAGGGCTGGTCTTCGCCGAGCGGATCGCCGCCGACATCCACGCGGAGCGGCAGGCCGGATCGGCGGGCGCACCCGCGGGCACCGTACGGCGGGCCCCCGGCGAACCGGTGACCGACGACCGGCCCGCCGGCCTGGTCGACCCCAGGACCCGGCCCAGGATCCAGGCGCACATGAGCCGGGGCGCGAGCGTGCTGCGCAGCCAGGAGTCTCTGGCCGAGGTCGCCAAGGCCCTGCTGGCCGCCCGGTGGACCCCGGTGGCGGTCGAGCCGTGCACCGAGTCGTGGGAGGCCACCAACCTGCTGACGGTCGCGTCGGCGCTGGTGCTGGCCGCCCGCAGCCGCGAGGAGACCCGAGGGTCACACTGGCGTGAGGACTTCTCCCGGCAGAACGATGCCTGGTGGCTGGGCCACCTCGACGTGACCCTGACAGTGGAGGGAATGACCATGACCTACGTGCCGCACGGACGGCGCGCGACCGTGCTGCCGCCCCAGGTGGAGACGGAGCTGACGGAGGCGGGCCTCGACCCGGTCGCGGTGGCGGCGCTCTTCGAGACCACCCTGAACGAGGACGTGCAGGCCCAGGGCGACGTGACCAGCCTCGCCACCATCCCGGCCGGGCAGACCGACACCGCCGACGTGGTGGCCCGCGCGGACGGGGTGGTCTGCGGGCTGGCCCTCGCCGAGGGGGTGTTCTCGTATGTCAGCCAGGGGCGCCTCAAGGCGGAGCGCCTGGTCAAGGACGGTGAGCGCGCCGCGAAGGGCGACGTGCTGATGACCGTCACCGGTCCCACGAGAGACCTGCTGACCGCGGAGCGGACCGCGCTCAACCTGCTCACCCACCTGTCCGGCATCGCGACCCTCACCGGCCGCTGGGTCCAGGCCGTGGCGGGTACGGGCGCCCGGATCAGGGACAGCCGCAAGACGCTGCCCGGACTGCGGGCCCTGGAGAAGTACGCCGTGCGGTGCGGCGGCGGGGTCAACCATCGCATGTCGCTTTCGGACGCCGCGCTGATCAAGGACAATCACGTGGTGGCCGCCGGAGGGGTGGCCGAGGCGTTCCGGGCGGTCCGGGACGCCTACCCTGGCCTGCCGATCGAAGTCGAGGTCGACCGGATCGACCAGATCGAGCCGGTACTCGCCGAGGGAGCCGAGGAGATCTTGTTGGACAATTTCAGCGTGGACCAGCTGGCGCTGGCCGTACGGCTGGTGGACGGCAGGGCACGACTGGAGTCCAGTGGAGGGTTGACCTTGGAATCGGCTCGTGACGTGGCTGAAACAGGCGTTGACTATCTTGCCGTGGGCGCGCTCACCCACTCGGCGCCGGCACTCGACATCGCCTTGGACCTTCGGGGGAATTGATGCTGCTCGCCATTGATGTCGGTAACACCCACACCGTTCTCGGCCTGTTCGAGGGTGAGGAGGTCATCGAGCACTGGCGGATCGCCACCGACGCCCGGCGCACGGCCGACGAGATCGCGGTCGTGCTTCAGGGGCTGCTCGGGCAGTCGCCGCTGCTCAAGGACGCCGACATCAGTGGCATCGCGCTCTGCTCCACGGTGCCGTCGGTGCTCAACGAGATGCGCGAGATGTGCCGCCGCTACTACGGCGACGTCACCGCGGTGATCGTCGAGCCGGGCATCCGCACCGGGGTGCCGGTCAGGATGGACAACCCGAAGGAGGTCGGCAGCGACCGGATCGTCAACGCGCTGGCGGCCATCCAGCTGTACGGCGGGCCGTGCATCATCGTCGACTTCGGCACCGCGACCTCCTTCGACGCGGTCTCCGCCAAGGGGGAATACATCGGCGCGGTGACCGCCCCCGGCATCGAGATCTCGGTGGACGCGCTGGCCGCGGCCGGAGCGCAGCTGCACAAGGTGGAGCTGATCCGGCCTCGCTCGGTGATCGCCAAGAACACGGTCGAGGCGCTCCAGTCGGGCATCATCTACGGTTTCGCCGGCCAGGTGGACGGGATCGTCGAGCGCATGGCGGTCGAGCTGGCCGACGACCCGGACGACGTCACCGTCGTCGCGACCGGCAACGCGGCGCCGCTCGTGGTCGGCGAGGCGCGCTCGATCGACGTGCATGAGCCGTGGCTCACTTTGATCGGTCTCCGTCTGATCTATCACCGCAACACCATGTAGTCGGACATCGGTACCCTTGCCCTTGTGACCGACGACGTGACGAACCCAGCCGAAGATCTGCCTGAGCAGATGCGTGTGCGCCGGGAAAAGCTCGACCGCCTCCGTTCCGAGGGCGTCGATCCTTACCCGGTGAGCTTCCCGCGCACCGCGACCAACGCCGAGATCCGCGAGAAATACGCCGATCTCGCCGCTGACACCGCGACCGGCGACAAAGTGGGCGTCACAGGGCGGGTCATGCTGTCCCGGACCGGGGGCAAGCTCTGCTTCGCCACGATCCGCGACGGGTCCGGTGACCTCCAGGTCATGATCTCTCTGGACAAGGTGGGCGAGGACTCCCTGGCCGCGTGGAAGCGCGACGTGGACCTCGGCGACCACATCGGCATCGAAGGCGAGGTCATCACCTCCCGCCGGGGCGAGCTGTCCATCCTCGCCGACCGCTGGGCGATCACCTCCAAGTGCCTGCGCCCGCTGCCGGAGAAGCACGCCGGGCTGACCGACCCCGAGGCGCGGGTTCGCCAGCGCTACCTGGACCTCATCGTCAACGACGAGGCCCGGAGCATGGCCTACACCCGCAGCGCCGTCGTGCGGGCGATCCGCGACTTCTGGCACGGCGAGGGCTACCTTGAGGTCGAGACGCCGATGCTCCAGCCGATCCACGGCGGCGCGGCGGCCCGGCCGTTCAAGACCCACATCAACGCCTACGACATGGAGCTCTACCTTCGCATCGCGATCGAGCTCTATCTCAAGCGGCTCGTGGTGGGCGGCATCGAGAAGGTCTTCGAGATCAACCGCAACTTCCGCAACGAGGGCGCGGACTCCACCCACAACCCCGAGTTCACGATGCTTGAGGCCTACGGGACGTATCTCGACTACAACGA
Source organism: Streptosporangium sp. NPDC000396 (assembly GCF_042898655.1). Classification (NCBI taxonomy): domain Bacteria; kingdom Bacillati; phylum Actinomycetota; class Actinomycetes; order Streptosporangiales; family Streptosporangiaceae; genus Streptosporangium; species Streptosporangium sp. NPDC000396. The sequence continues at coordinate 87,331 of NZ_JBIAZA010000012.1, read as the reverse complement.
CATGGCCGACCTGACCCAGCGGATGATCCAGAGCGCGGTCGTGGCCGCGCTCGGCCATTCCGTCGTGACCTACGAGGGTCAGGAGGTCGACCTCGGCCTGGCGGAGTGGCCGAGGATCACCCTCTACGGGTCGGTCTCGGAGGCGCTGGGCGAGGAGATCACGACCGAGACGCCGCTGGAGCACGTCCGCAAGCACGCCGACGCCCATGACATCCGCTGGGATCCCAAGTGGGGTCAGGGCAAGCTCGTGCAGGAGATCTTCGAGGCGCTCGTCGAGCACACCCTCATCCAGCCCACGTTCGTCATGGACTATCCGCTGGAGACCTCCCCGCTGACCCGTCAGCACCGGGACAACCCGCTCCTCACCGAAAAGTGGGACCTGATCGGGTTCGGCACCGAGCTGGGCACCGCCTACTCGGAGCTGGTCGACCCGGTCGAGCAGCGCCGCCGCCTCACCGAGCAGTCCCTGCTCGCCGCGGGCGGCGACCCCGAGGCCATGCAGCTCGACGAGGACTTCCTCACCGCCCTGGAATACGCCATGCCCCCCACCGGCGGCATGGGGCTCGGCGTGGACCGCCTCATCATGGCCTTCACCGGAAAGAACATTCGCGAGACCATTCTGTTCCCGCTGGTCAAGCCGACCGGCTGAGCCCGGCGGCCGCTCGGGCGGCGCGGGGAACGAACAGGCCGAAGCCGGGGAGGCGGGCCGTGACGACGCTCACGGCCCGCCTTCCGGCGTGTGAGCGACCCCGGCCATCAACCAGCGCAACGCCTGGGCGAACAGCTCCGGCGGCACCGCGTCCCGGTCGGCGCGCCGCTGTGTCACGAGCCCCTCGAAAAGTCCGATGATCGCGGTCGCCACCGCGACCGGGTCGTGTGCCGCGCAGTGCGGGGCCACCAGGCGCGCGACGGCCGTACGGGGAGACCTCCAGCGGGCGGCCAGGCGATCGAGCAATTCCGGCCGAGTTAGTGCATAGCGCAGAAACTCGATTTCGAGCATGCTCCACATCATGTGACGATCGGCGGCCTCGGCCAGATATGCGCCGAACGTCCTAAAGCCGGCTCCATCCTTCCTCTTCCATTGCACGGTGATTTTCTCCACGTCGTCAAGCTCGTGGGCGGCGTGCTCGTCGAAGAGGGCGAGGAAGAGGTCGTCTTTCCGGTGAAATGCGAGTAGAGGGCGCCGACGGTGTGACCCGCCCTGGAGGCGATCTCGTCGACCGACGCTCCAGCAAAACCTTGTTCTGCGAAGGTCTGGGCCGCCGCGGCCATCAGACGCCTGCGGGTGCGAGCTTTGGCTTGGCCGCGACTTAACCGTAAAGGCGCTGACATATCATGAGTACTTCACGTAGCGACCACTATGTCAATAGCGTGCGCTGCTCGCACGGAGAGTGGAACTTGACGACCTTTGAACAAGGCGTTTACCGTTCCTGACGGACGACATTCATTCCAAGATACTCACGCCTGAGTTCCAGTGCGGGGGGAGCGACTCTAGATGGCGTATCCAGAAGTGGATTCTCGCCGCGGCGACAGCTTCCCGGGCATGGGCGAGATCGGTCTCAGTGACGAAGATCTCGTGCTCCTGGCAGAACTTGCCAAGGGCGTCACCGTGGACCGGGTGGGGCGTCGCCTCGACATCAGCGGCCGGACCGTCCGGCGCAGGCTCCGTGGCATCTGCGACCGCATCGGCGTGGCCACGGCGATCGAAGCCGTGGCCTGGGCCGCCCGCCGCCGGTTGATCTAGGGTCTGAAGCCGTGCCGGTCCGCCTCGGCCCGGCACGGGCCGCCTCAGCCCGCGATCCGCACGCCGCCGGCGAAGGGCCGGTTGTTGATCGAGGCGATGTGGATGACGTCACCCGTCTGGGGTGCGTGAACCATCAGTCCCGCGCCGATGTAGATCCCGACATGGTGCAGGTCGCTGTAGAAGAAGACCAGGTCACCCGGGCGCAGCTCGCTCTTGGAGATGTGGGTGCCCGCGGTCCACTGGTCGCCGGTGTAGTGCGGCAGGCTGATGCCGACCTTCTGGTAGGCCCACATGACCAGGCCGGAGCAGTCGAAGGAGTTGGGCCCCTCGGCGCCCCAGACATAGGGCTTGAGCTGCTGGGTGAGCGCCCAGCGGGCGGCCTCGGCGGCCTTGCCCTCGCCCACGATCGGAACGTTGATCTTCACTCGCCTGCCGCGGGTGGAGTCGGCCCGGACGCGCACCTCTCTGAACAGGTCGCTCTCGACCCTGGCGACCAGCCGCTCGATCTTGGTGCGTCTGGTGCCGATCTCGGTGAGGAGCGTCTTGACCTCGGTGCTCCGGGCCTTGGCACTGGCCTGCGCTCGCTCGGCGGCCTGGATCGCCCGGGTGACCTGGGCGACCTCCTCGCTCTGCTGCTGCCGGAGCGCGTAGGTCGTGGTGGCCTGGTCGAGGAAGGTGTCGGGGTCGGCCGACTGGGTGAAGGCGAGCGCGGAACCCAGGCCGCCCGACATGTAGGCGCTCTGCAGAAGGAGAGAGGCCTTGGCGCGTCGGGACGCCAGCTCGGATTCGCTGACGGCCAGGGTCTTCTTGGCGGTTTCGGCGGTGCGCTGGGCCTGCTTGAGTTTGACCCGCTCGCCGTTGTACTGCTCGGTGAGCGTCTCGATCTCAGTGTGCAGTTTCTCGGCCTGCTTGGCGAGCTGCTGGAGATTGGGCTTGGGGTCGGCGGTGGCCGCGACCAGAGGAGTGCCCATGGCCAGGGAGGTGAACGCCAGCCCGATGAGCGCTATCCGGCCGGAGAGTCCACGCGCCGCGTGTTCTCGATGACGGGCAGGTCTGCCCGTGCGCCTTCTCCCACGGCTGCGCGTGCGCTTCACCAACAGGCTCCTCTCTCGGCCGCCTACCGGGTTAGCTGACGGGTTCGGGCCGGAGGCAGCCCTACCGAGGATGCTTGTGGCATCTCGGATTCACCCCGGGGGACTTGTGGAGGGTGGGTCCCCGGTTCCCCGGGTTCGGGGATTCGGCGGGTCAGCTGTTTCGCGTCGCTGACATCGAGCAGGGACATTAGTGCAATTCAAGGTTCATGCTCAACCAGAACTACAAACTTGGTAGAGCTTCCACAACTGAAAAGTCACGGGAGGATCACGCGATTTCATGATCAACATGCGCATTATGCTGGTTCTATGCGCTTCAGGGGTGCGGATGGGGCGGGTCTTCGCAGGTCTCGGACCGCATGAAAGGTGAGATCCGGCCCATCACCGGCAATTTTTGCTCAGCGTGATGTCCGCGCTACCGAAAGTCATCTGATGACTGTGAGCTGTGAGTTATGGGTGAGCCGTAATTAGAGTGCGCCGAGGACGTACTCTGATCGGTCATGGAGCAGGTTGCGGAGCATTCCCCGACGCCGGCCGTACGCGACACCGGGATCGCGGGCCGCCGAGAGGGGGCCGGGGGCGACGGCGTGGACGCGAAGCGGGAGGCCAGGGCGGATGCGGCCGTGGTCACGGTGCGCCGCGCCCGCACCCCGGACGTGCGTGCCATCCGGCGGCTCGTCGACACCTACGGGGGCGCCGGCCCACGCCTCCTGGAGAAAGCCACGGTCACCCTGTACGAGCACGTCCAGGAGTTCTGGGTGGCCGACCGGGACGGGATCGTCGTGGGCTGCGGGGCGCTCCACGTGCTCTGGGAAGACCTCGCCGAGATCCGCACCGTCGCCGTCGACCCCGCCTGCCACGGTCAGGGAATCGGCCACCGGCTCGTCTCCGCACTCATCCGCACCGCCGGCGAACTCGGCCTGCGCCGGGTCTTCTGCCTCACCTTCGAGGTCGACTTCTTCGCCAGGCACGGATTCCGCCCGATCCAGGGCACGCCCGTCTCGCCGGAGGTCTACGCAGAACTTCTCGCTTCCTACGATGAAGGCGTCGCGGAATTTCTTGATCTTGAGCACGTCAAGCCGAACACCTTGGGAAACACCCGAATGCTGCTTCACCTGACACAAGAGTCCGACTGACTTGACCTTGACTGTGACTGATCAAAAAGATGACTGTTGATACCTATGTCGATACGTTGTGCAGCAGCAAGCATGTGAGTCTCACATATGCCACATGCGCAGTCGAAGTGAGGTGACGCGGTGAGCACCGGACAGCCGCCGTACCAGGATGATCCCGACCGCGATCGCACACCGTCGGGTCAGCCGGAGTACGGACAGCACAACGCGGGTCGAGCCCCTGTCGAGCATGACCCCGACGTGACAATTGTGGGATACCGATCGGAGGCCTCACAGCCGCACACGGGTCCGGGACAGACCCAGCCCGGCTACGGGCAGGGGTACGGGCAGCAGCAGGGGTACGGGCAGCCTCAGGGCTATGGCCAGCAGCAGGGGACCGGTGCCTACGGGCAGCCCGCTCAGCCCGGTTACGGCCAGCAGGCCGCCCAGCCCGACTACGGCCAGCAGCAGGGGTACGGCCAGCAGCAGGGAACCGGCGCCTACGGGCAGCAGGGGACCGGTGCCTACGGGCAGCCCGCTCAGCCCGCTCAGCCCGGTTACGGCCAGCAGGCCGCCCAGCCCGACTACGGTCAGCAGCAGGGTTACGGCCAGCAGGCTTCACAGCCCGGTTACGGCCAGCAGCAGGGGACCGGTGCCTACGGGCAGCCCGCTCAGCCCGCTCAGCCCGGTTACGGCCAGCAGGCCGCCCAGCCCGACTACGGTCAGCAGCAGGGCTACG
>NZ_JBIAZA010000012.1:0-82552 GCF_042898655.1 Streptosporangium sp. NPDC000396 | reverse complement strand
GGCTACGGTCAGCAGCAGGGGACCGGTGCCTACGGGCAGCCCGCTCAGCCCGGCTACGGCCAGCAGGCCGCTGCCCAGCCCGACTACGGTCAGCAGCAGGGTTACGGCCAGCAGGCCGCCCAGCCTGGTTACGGCCAGCAGCAGGGCTACGGTCAGCAGCCGGGAGCCGGCGCCTACGGGCAGCAGGGCTACGGCCAGCAGGGCGCTGCTCAGCCCGACTACGGTCAGCAGGGGTACGGCCAGCAGCAGGGGTACGGCCAGCAGCCCGGCTACGGGCAGCAGGCTCCCGCCTACGGCCAGGGTTACGCGCCGCAGGGGGCGATGCCTCCCGGTGCCCCCGCTCCGCTCGCCGAGTGGTGGCAGCGCCTGGTGGCCCGGATCATCGACGGGCTCATCCTGGCGATCCCGACGGTCATCCTCACCTTCGTGCTGACCGCGATCCTGGTCACCCAGGGAAGCTTCGACATTCAGACGGGGGCGCTGACGCAGCCGAGCGGTTTCGTTCTCGCCTCCGTGCTCACCGGCATCATCGCGGGTCTGGTCTACATCGCCTACGAGTTCCTGATGCTCAAGCAGAACGGCCAGACCGTCGGCAAGATGGTCATGGGCATCAAGGTCGTCACGATCGGGGGCACGCTGCAGGGCGGCCTCTCCTCCGACGCCGCCGTCAAGCGGGCGGGCGTGCTGTTCGGTCCGCTGGCGCTGAGGGGGATTCCGATCCTCGGGTGGGTCGCGCAGATCTTCTACCTGCTGAACGTGCTGTGGCTGCTGTGGGACAAGCCCCTGCAGCAGGCTCTGCACGACAAGACGGCCGGCACGATCGTCGTCAAGACCAAGTAGTTCCGTGAATAACCGGGGCCGGCGGGATGAACCGCCGGCCCCGGTTTCATGCTCGGAGGAGAAAACCGGCCCGGTAACGACGCTCCGCCCGGACGCGTTGGAAGCGCAAACGCATACGTGCCGGCGAGAAGAACGTTGTGACTCCTCCGCTCCCCGAAGAGAGCGGCTTCTCGCTTCCCCCGGTTGAGGGATGCGACGGTCAAGCCCCCGCCGTTTCGAACAGAGAAACCGTGGCGGGGAAGCGATTCCCCGCCGGGTAAACCCGGCGGTCCTCTCGCTGGAGATGACGGCGGCCCCCGCATCCGGATGAGGACAATCGTCGCGGATCGGTGGCGTCTGCGTCCCGGGACCCTGTGACTCCTCCGCTCCCTGAAGAGAGCGGCTTCTCGCTCCCCTCGGCAGAGGTAGGCGACGGCCAAGCCCTGACCGTTTCAAACAAAGGAACCATAACAGGGGAGCGATTCCCCTGCCGGGTAAACCCGGCGGCCCCCTCGCTAGACACGATGGCGGGATCATCCAGCTGTCCGCATCGTGGACGGATGCCATCTGCGCGAGGCTCTACTGGATTGTCGCGTTCGCCTTCTACTCCGCCTTCGAACCTTCCCGTCCTTCGTCTTCCACGCCTTCCGACCGGCACATGAAGACCTTCTTGTCCGCCCCGGATGGAACCCCGCGGTTGTTGGTGGGTCTGACCGTGTTTGGTGGTTATACGGCCTACGACTATGTGCGTAAGACGAAGACCGAAGTACTCTTGGTAAGAAAGCGATGAAGATCTGTCTTGTTCTGCACCGGTGGCGTCACACTGCGACACACTGGGCGGATGAAGCGGGCGGCTCTCTACCCGTGTGTTCTCGTCACCGCGGCATTCCCGTGGTGAACTCACCGGTAGCGATCTTCCCCTTCACGGCGGGCTCGTCCGCTCTTGTCGACAGGGCCCTTCAGCAGGGGCTTCGCGGCAAGGTGGCGGGTGGTCCCGCGATCGAGAGCCTGGCTCGCATTGGTTTCTCGGTGGGGTGATCGGAACATGATCGTCTTGCGGAGGTTTTTCTCGGCGGCTTTACGGAGTGCAACCGGTAAGACGGCTGGAGAGAAGCATTAAGGTAGTGAACGGCAGGCAGGCTGCCCCGGTGACGTGCACCGCTCCTCGGTGACGCTATGGTCATGTGTGGGCGGATCCGGGCCGATCGAGCGAGCTCCCCCACGCAGCCCGGGATGTCGCCGCCAATTCCATGGTCCCCAGAAAGTCACCCTCGGGTGCGGAGCGAGGACGAATGAACGACGTATTGTCCGCGTTGATACCTCCGGCGGTCGTCGGCGGGGCCTTCATCTACGGAGTAGTCAAGGTTCTTCGAAGTGAAGCCGCCGGCCGCCGCCCGGCAAAACGGCGGGATCAGGCTGAGTCGCAGAACAGCTGATCCACTCCTGGTCCCGGTTCCCGGCAAGAATCGCCGGGCTCTCGGAATTGCCGCTCTTCGATTGCGGGTATATGTTTAGCTAGCGAATGAAACAATACTCCGCGAAAGGATTGCGTAGATGGCCAAGCAGATCCAGGAGATTCTCATCGACGACCTCGATGGGGGCGAGGCCAATGAGACTGTCGCCTTCGCGATTGACGGCACCAGCTATGAGATTGACCTGAGTGACGTAAACGCGAAGAAGCTCCGCGACTCCCTGTCGCCTTTCGTGCAGAGCGCCCGCCGTTCCGGGGCGCTGGCCTCTCGTCGCCGCCGCGCAGGTGGCACCAGGGCGCTGACGCGGGAGAAGAGCGCCGACATCCGGGCGTGGGCGAAGTCCCACGGCCTTAATGTCAGCGAGCGCGGTCGAATCGCCTCCAAGATCGTCGAGCAGTACGAAGCGGCGCACTAGATCGTCGAATCATGCGGTTATGGCGGCCACGGTGGGGTCCGGTGGCGGCCATGACCGCATGACGCGTTTGAACGGTCGATAAACGTCGTTCGCTTGCGGCGTAGTGGGAACATCTCACGCCCTGTAAGTAGTTGGATGGAGGGTGAACGCCCTGCTCTTGGGGAACGTCTTGTTCATAGAGCGGTCCCGGGGCGGGGCTACCATGCGGGATGACAGGGCCCGGATATCCCGGACCTGCCTGACCGCTCTGTGAGGAGCGACGAGATGTTCGAGAGGTTCACCGACCGCGCACGGCGGGTTGTCGTCCTGGCCCAGGAAGAGGCCCGGATGCTCAACCACAACTACATCGGTACGGAGCACATTCTTCTTGGCTTGATCCATGAAGGTGAAGGCGTTGCCGCCAAGGCTCTGGAGAGCCTCGGCATCAGTCTTGAAGGTGTGCGTCAGCAGGTCGAGGAGATCATCGGCCAAGGGCAGTCGGCGCCGTCGGGGCATATTCCGTTTACCCCACGCGCCAAGAAGGTCCTTGAGCTGTCGCTCCGCGAGGCCTTGCAACTGGGGCACAACTACATCGGCACCGAGCACATCCTGCTCGGCCTCATTCGTGAGGGCGAAGGGGTGGCGGCCCAGGTGCTGGTGAAGCTGGGCGCGGATCTCAACCGCGTGCGCCAGCAGGTCATCCAGTTGCTTCATGGTTACCAGGGCAAGGAGCCGGCCGCCGCGGGCGGTCCGACCGAGGCCGCGCCGTCGACCTCGCTTGTGCTGGACCAGTTTGGCCGGAACCTGACCCAGGCCGCCCGTGAGGGCAAGCTCGACCCGGTCATCGGCCGGGAGAAGGAGATCGAGCGGGTCATGCAGGTCCTGTCCCGCAGGACCAAGAACAACCCCGTTCTGGTGGGTGAGCCCGGGGTCGGCAAGACCGCCGTGGTGGAGGGCCTGTCCCAGAAGATCGTCAAGGGCGAGGTCCCGGAGACGCTCAAGGACAAGCAGCTCTACACCCTGGACCTGGGCGCGCTGGTGGCCGGTTCGCGCTACCGGGGTGACTTCGAGGAGCGCCTGAAGAAGGTGCTCAAGGAGATCCGCACGCGCGGCGACATCATCCTGTTCATCGACGAGCTCCACACGCTGGTCGGTGCGGGTGCCGCCGAGGGCGCGATCGACGCCGCCAGCATCCTCAAGCCGATGCTGGCCCGGGGCGAGCTGCAGACCATCGGTGCCACCACCCTCGACGAATACCGCAAGCACCTGGAGAAGGACGCCGCGCTTGAGCGCCGCTTCCAGCCGATCCAGGTGGCCGAGCCCAGCCTCAGCCACACGATCGAGATCCTCAAGGGCCTGCGCGACCGTTACGAGGCGCACCACCGGGTCTCCATCACCGACGGCGCCCTCGTGGCCGCCGCTCAGCTCGCCGACCGCTACATCAGCGACCGGTTCCTGCCGGACAAGGCGATCGACCTCATCGACGAGGCCGGGTCGCGCATGCGCATCCGTCGCATGACCGCGCCGCCGGATCTGCGCGAGTACGACGAGAAGATCGCCAACGTGCGGCGCGACAAGGAGTCCGCGATCGACGCGCAGGACTTCGAGAAGGCCGCCGCGCTGCGTGACCAGGAGAAGCAGCTCCAGCTCAAGCGTGAGCGCCGGGAGAAGGAGTGGAAGGCCGGCGACATGGATGTCGTCGCCGAGGTCACCGAGGAGCTCATCGCCGAGGTCCTGGCGACCGCCACCGGCATCCCGGTCTTCAAGCTCACCGAGGAGGAGTCCCAGCGGCTGCTCCGCATGGAGGAGGAGCTCCACAAGCGGATCATCGGCCAGGACGACGCCATCAAGGGTCTGTCCCGCTCGATCCGCCGTACTCGCGCCGGGCTGAAGGACCCGCGCCGTCCGGGTGGCTCGTTCATCTTCGCCGGTCCGTCCGGTGTCGGTAAGACCGAGCTGTCCAAGGCGCTGGCCGAGTTCCTGTTCGGGGACGAAGACGCGCTGATCATGCTGGACATGTCGGAGTTCATGGAGAAGCACACCGTCTCCCGGCTCTTCGGCTCCCCGCCCGGCTACGTCGGGTACGAAGAGGGTGGCCAGCTGACCGAGAAGGTGCGGCGCAAGCCGTTCTCCGTGGTCCTCTTCGACGAGATCGAAAAGGCACACCCCGACATCTTCAACTCGCTGCTGCAGATCCTGGAAGACGGTCGGCTGACCGACGCCCAGGGCCGGGTGGTGGACTTCAAGAACACCGTCATCATCATGACGACCAACCTCGGCACCCGCGACATCTCCAAGGGCATCGGGGTGGGCTTCGCGAAGTCCAACGACACCGAGTCGAACTACGACCGGATGAAGGCCAAGGTCCAGGAAGAGCTCAAGCAGCACTTCCGGCCCGAGTTCCTCAACCGTGTCGACGACATCGTGGTCTTCCACCAGCTCACGCCGAAGGAGATCATCCAGATCGTGGACCTGATGCTCGCCCAGGTGGCGCTGCGTCTGAAGGACCGCGACATGGGTCTGGAGGTCTCGCCGGAGGCCAAGCAGCTGCTGGCCGACCGCGGTTACGACCCGGTGATGGGCGCCCGCCCGCTGCGCCGGACGATCCAGCGCGAGCTGGAGGACACGCTGTCGGAGAAGATCCTGTACGGCGAGCTGCGTCCCGGCCAGATCGTGAAGATCACGATCGAGGGCGAGGGCGAGAACGCGAAGTTCATCTTCACCGGCGAAGCCGGCGATCGGGTTCCGGACTCCGCGGCCGCCATCGTGGAGCCGATCCAGAACTAGGGAAAGCCTCGCGGATCCTGCCGTGACCAGGTGCTGTCTGGCCGGTCGCGGCAGGAAGAAGAACTGAGAGCCTGAAGAGCAGACCCCGTCGTGACTTCCTCACGACGGGGTCTGCTTATTTGTTATCCAAGAAGGTATGCCGCCACCAGGAGTAGTACTACACTCTGTAGAGTGAATCCGGCTCAATCTCGCCTGGATGATCCATGAGTTGTAGTGACGATGGCGAGATCGGCCCCGAGATCAGCCCAGCGGCGTACCGAGAAATCAGCTCCGGGAGTGACGCGGAGAGCGGTGCCCACGCGGGATGCTCGGCGGATCGGGCCGAGTTCCCGGCAGGGAAAGACCCGCTGGCCTGTGGTGACGTCAGGACCACTGGCGTGGGGCAGTCGAGGTCGCTTACACGGAATACGCCTTGGAGGCATCGGATGCGTTTGCGACACCAGGATGGGACGCTTGTTCACCTGTCCTACAACGCGGGCGTCCATCCCGCTGAGGACTTGGAGAACCTGATCGCGCACCTGACCCGATACGCGGTCCCGGTGCGCAAGCGCCTCGGTGTGGAGCGGATGGGCGTCGGCCTCTGGCTTTCTCCCAGCGTCGCCGACCATCTCATCGCCGACCGGATCGAGCTGGTGCGGCTGCGCCGCTCCCTGGAGGAGCGCGGCCTGGAGGTCGTCAGCCTCAACGGCACCGGCGGGCGCAACCAGGAGACCCCGGGTCCCGACTGGGCCAAGCCCGAGCGTTACCGCTACACGATGGCGCTGGCCAAGATCCTGGCCTTCCTGCTTCCGGAGGACGTCCGATTCGGAAGCATCTCCACCATTCCCATCGGCTGGCGCCGCGACTGGCCGGCCGACCTGCACGCCATCGCCTCGCACCGCCTGGAGCGCCTCTCCCGCGAGCTGCGCGGCCTCTACAGTGTCACCGGTAAGACGATCAGGGTCGGCTTCGAGCCGTGGCCCGGCTGTGTGCTGGAGACCACCAAGCAGGCGCTGGACCGGGTCTGCGACATCGACTCCGAGCACCTCGGGGTGTGTCTGGACGCCTGTCACCTCGCCGGTGGCGCCGAGGAGCCGGAAGCCGCGCTGCGCGGCCTGGCGGACGCCGGTGCCCCGGTCGTCAAGCTCGGCCATGTCCACAACCACGGCAGCGACGCCTGCCGGGAGCTTCCGAGCACCCGTTCGGTCCTGGAGAACACCCTCACCGCCATGCTCTCCGGCGCGGTGAACGGCACCGCCCACATCGAGGTCGAGACCCACGACCTGGCCGTGCCGCTGCGGGCCAAGGGCCCCGGCGCGTTGGTGAACATGCTCGCCGACGAGCTCGACTGGGCCCGTACCAACCTCACCGCGCTCGGCCTGCGCCTGGCCGCCTGACGACCGCGAGGGGCGTCGCTTTCCACCGCTTCGTGAGCGGTGCCCCGAACGGCTTCTCCCCGGCCGGGCTCCGTGGGACGGTCAGCCGGGAAGGCGGTAGGTGCCGTCGTGGAGGACTTCGGCCAGGCCGTCCGCGACGAGGCCGTCAAGGGCGCGCTCCCGCTGTGGCGCGTCCTTCCACACCGCGTCGAGAGCTTCCTTGGGGACCGGGCCGTGGGCCTCGCGCAGGACGGCGAGGAGGCGACCGCGGCACTGGCGGTCGGTTCCCGCGTAGGTCTGGCCCCTGCGGGCGGGACCGTCGTAGGCGGGCTTGCCCGCCAGGCGCCAGGCGCACAGGGCGCTGATCGGGCAGTCGGCGCAGCGGGGAGCGCGGGCCGTGCAGACCAGGGCTCCCAGTTCCATGACGGCGACCGCCCAGACGGGGGCGTCGTCGGCGCCGGGCAGGAGCGACTCGGCGAGCCTGCGCTCGGCGGACGTGGTGGCCTTCGGGGGGTACTCCTCGCCCTGTACGGCCCGCGCCAGGACGCGGCGGACGTTGGTGTCGAGAACGGCGTGGCGCCCCTTGAAGGCGAAGCTGGCCACCGCCGCGGCGGTGTATTCGCCGATGCCGGGAAGCGTCAGCAGGGTCGCGTGGTCGGAGGGGACTTCACCGCCGTGGTGGTCGGTGATCGCCCGGGCGCAGGCGTGCAGGTTGAGAGCACGGCGCGGGTAGCCCAGACGGCCCCAGTGGCGTACGGCCTCCCCGGGAGGCTCCTTGGCGAGGGCGGCGGGCGTCGGCCAGCGCTCCATCCATTCGGTCCAGATGGGCAGTACGCGAACCACGGGTGTCTGCTGCAGCATGATCTCGCTGACCAGGATCGACCACGGGGAAGCCTCGGGAGTGCGCCAGGGGAGATCGCGGGCATTCTCGGCATACCAGTCGAGAACGGGGTCCAGTAGGTGGTTCGACTCGGGCACCTTCCGACGATAATGCCAAGCGGGATTCAATTCCCCCGCCTTCACCCGTCGAAACGTAAGGGAGCGGCGGGTCGCTCCTCGTGACCTGCGAAGAATCTCCATACTGTGCGCATGGACCCGGACACTTTCCGTAGCGATATAGGGGTGGACGTCTACTGGCGGCGCCGGATGGCCGCGCTCGTCGGTGTGCTCGTGGTGGTCGCCGTCGTGGCCTGGGCCTGCTCGTCGAACGGGCCGGAGAGCGACTCGAAGGTGGAGGCTCAGAGCAGTGGGTTGCCCACGCCGGATCCGATACTGGCCGTCCTGCCCACGGTGACGATCACCCCGACCCCGGCTCCGGCCGCGACGGCGAGCCCCAAAGCAGCCAGGCCGGCGGTCCGGGCCAAACGGCCCGGCGACGCCTGTGATCCCCCTGACCTGGTGCTGAGCATGCAGGGCCGGGAGGAGGTCTATGGGCCGGGTGACCACCCCAGTTTCATCCTCACCCTGGTGAACATCGGCAAGGTGATGTGCACGGCCGATGTCGGGCCTCGGGCGATGGAGCTCCGCATCACCTCCGGCGATGACCGCGTCTGGTCGTCGTCCGACTGCGTCAGCGGCGAGATCGACGACATCCGCAAGCTCAGCCGTGGTATCCCGTATGTTCGGGAGATCGAGTGGGACCGTCGCCGATCCGCCAGCGACTGCACCGCCGATCGCGACAACGCCAGGGCCGGGACCTACGTGGCTGTGGTCCGCGCCCCCGAGCTGAAGAGCCGCAAAACGGTTTTCCACCTTCGCTAGGGTCTGTTTCGTGGGTCTTCCCGCCTAGTGCGGTCGCCCGGACGGCACCCCGCCGCGTTGTCGCCCCACCCCACGAAAACACCACGCGAGCTCCGCGTTCGCCGGGGCCCCGGGGTCTTGTCGCCCATGACTCCGTCATGAGCTCTCACCGTGGTCTTGCGGCGCATCCGTCTGGCCGATCCGCAGCGTAGGCGAAAACCGACGAAACAGACCCAGGCGGGATCCGCAAAGCAGATCTAGGATCGGGCCATGCCCTTGACCATGGACGACGTTGACCGGTTCGAGGCCTCCAGGCCGCGTCTGGAGACCATCGCCTATCGCCTCCTCGGCTCCGCCGGGGAGGCCGAGGACGCCGTGCAGGAGACGTTCCTGCGCTGGCAGGCCGCCGACGTCGACCGCATCGAGGTCCCCGAGGCCTGGCTGACGAAGGTCCTCACCAACCTGTGCCTCAACCAGCTCACCTCCGCGCGGGCGCGCCGCGAGACCTATGTGGGCCAATGGCTCCCCGAGCCGCTGCTCGCCGGGGACCCGATGCTCGGCCCGGCCGACACCGCCGAGCAGCGCGAATCGGTCTCGTACGCGGTCCTCACCCTCATGGAGCGCCTCTCCCCCAACGAGCGGGCGGTGTACGTGCTGCGGGAGGCCTTCGACTACCCGCACCGGGAGATCGCCGAGATCCTCGACATCACCGAGGCCGCCAGCCAGCAGATCTTCCATCGCGCCAAGAAGCACATCGCGGACGGCAAGGCCCGCACCGAGATCGACGAGGCCGCTGCCCGGCGGATCGTCGAGGAGTTCCTGGTGGCCGCCACCAGCGGCCAGACCGAGCCGCTCGTGCGCCTGCTCACCGAGGACGCCATCTCGATCGGCGACGGCGGCGGGAAGATCCCGGCCCGCGCCAAGGCGTTCGAGGGCGCCGTCGCGGTCGCGAAGTTCCTGCGGGGCCTGTTCAAACCCACCGAGGCCAAGCGCGCCTTGGTCGGCGGCGCGCCAGAGATCTACATCTGGACCGCCAACGGCGACCCCGCCATCGTGGCCGTCGTGGACGGCCGGGTCATCGGCGTCATGTGCCTGGAGATCACCGCCGAGGGCATCGCCGCGTTCCGCAACCAGGTCAACCCCGACAAGCTCGAACGCGCGACCGCGCACTGGGCGGCCGCCGACCACGGGGAGCCCCTGTTCAACGCCTTCTGATCGATATGTGAGGTGCTTCACATCGCGTTCCTGTCAGGAAACGGCGGGCCGTCCGGTTCAAGTGGCGAACCCGCGCGAGACAGGAGCAGGGAAATGCAGCACCGCATCATCGTCCTCGGGGCCGGATACACCGGAGCCATCGTCGCCGGCCGCCTCGCCAAGCGGCTCCGCCGCGAGGATGTCGCCATCACCCTCGTCAACGCCGAGCCTGACTTCGTCGAACGCGTCCGCATGCACCAGCTGGCGGCCGGCCAGGATCTCACGCCCCGGCCGTTCAGCGAGATGTTCGCGGGCACCGGCGTCGAACTGAGGCTCGCGAAGGTCACCGGCGTCGACGTCGGCCGCAAGACCGTCGCCGTCATCGACGCGAACGGCGCCGAAGAACTCGCCTACGACACGCTCGTCTACGCCCTCGGCAGCGGCTGGAACGCCCAGGACGTCTCCGGGACCGCCGAGCACGCCTATGAGATCGCCAGCCGCCCCGGAGCACTCCGGCTGCGCGAGCGTCTGGCCCGCCTCGACGCCGGGCAGACCGTGGTCGTCGTCGGCGGCGGCCTCACCGGCCTGGAGGCCGCGACCGAGATCGCCGAGGCCCGCCCGGACCTCGACGTCGCCCTCGCCGCCCACGGCGGCCTCGGCGACTGGCTCTCGCCCAAGGGTCGTGAGCACCTGCGGAAGGTCTTCGGCAAGCTCGGGATCACCGTGCACGAGCACGCCGCCGTCACCGGCGTCGAGGCCGACCGCGTCGCCACCGCCGACGGTAAGGCCATCCCGGCCGCGGTCACCGTGTGGACGACAGGCTTCGCGGTCCACCCGATCGCGAAGGCGACCGCCCTGGAGGTCACCGGCACCGGCCAGATCGTGGTCGACGGGACCATGCGCTCGGTCTCGCACCCGGACGTGTACGCCGTCGGCGACGCGGCCATGGCGATGGGCCCCGGGGACAAGCCGCTGCGGATGTCGTGCGCCTCGGGAACTCCGGCCGCGTGGCAGGCCGCCGACGCGATCGCGGCGCGCCTGACCGGCGGGAAGCTCCCGAACGTGCCGATCCGCTACTTCAACCAGTGCATCTCACTGGGCCGTAAGGAGGGCTTGATCCAGTACGTCACCGCCGACGACCGAGCCGTGCAGGCGGTCCTGACCGGACGGCTCGCCGCCGTCTACAAGGAGCTGGTCTGCAAAGGCGCCGCCTGGGGCGTCGCCAACCCGATGCTCGGACTGCCGACTCGGCGCCGCCGCGTCACGCGGGAGCGGGCCACGGCCGGCTCGGCCGTCAAGGCGCCGGCATAGAGCACGAGGCGAAGCGGGCGCCCTCGCACCGAGGGCGCCCACTTCGCTGCCGGTCTACGCCGGTCTACGCGGCGACGATCGCCGGGTGGAGGCCCCCGGCCCCGGGCTCCCAAGCGCCGACGTCCATGCGGCCGCCATCGTGTCCAGCGAGGGGGCTGCCGGGTTTACCCGGCAGGGGAATCGCTTCCCTGTCACGGTTTCTTTGTTTGAAACGGTCGGGGCTTGGCCGTCGCCTACCTCAGCCGAGGGAAGCGAGAAGCCGCTCTCTTCAGGGAGCGGAGGAGTCACCAACGACTGGCTCACCCGCCTGTGGACAGGGCTTAGACGTAACGCTCCAGGATGGAGGACTCGGCCAGCCGGGAGAGGCCCTCGCGAATGTGGCGGGCCCTGGCCTCGCCGACCCCGCCCACCTCTTGCAGGTCGCCGATGCTGGCGGCCAGAAGCTTCTGCAGGCTGCCGAACTGGTCGACAAGGCGGTCGACCACGGTGGTGGGCAGGCGGGGGACCTTGGCCAGCAGGCGGTAGCCCCGGGGGCTCACCGGGGTGTCCAGGGCGTCGTTGCCCGAGTGGCCGAGAACCTGGGCGACGACGGAGAGGTCGAGCAGGTCGCTGGAGGACAACTGGTCGAGGTCGTGCAGGGCGTCGGCGAACTTGCGCGGGCGGCGGCCGGCCACCGGCAGGTAGTCACGCACGATCAGCTCACGGTCGGTCTCGGTGCCGGCCACCAGCTCGTCGAACTGCAGGGAGAGCAGGCGGCCGTCGGTGCCGAGCTCGACGACGTAACCGGCGATCTCCTCGGAGATGCGCCGGACCATCTCCAGCCGCTGGGCCACCACCGCGATGTCGCGGACCGTCACCAGGTCTTCGATCTCCAGCGCCGACAGTGTGCCGGACACCTCGTCCAGGCGGAGCTTGTAGCGCTCAAGGGTGGCCAGGGCCTGGTTGGCCCTGGACAGGATCGCCGCCGACTCCTCCAGCACGTAGCGGACACCGTCGAGGTAGAGGGCGATTATCCGCATGGACTTGCTGAGGGAGATGACCGGGAAGGACGTCTGCACGGCCACCCGCTGGGCGGTGCGGTGCCGGGTGCCGGACTCGTCGGTCGGGATGGCGGGGTCGGGCATCAGGTGCACGGCCGCCCGAACGATCTTGTGGTCGCCGGAGTTCAGCACGATGGCGCCGTCCATCTTGGCCAGCTCGCGCAGTCGCGTCGCGGAGAACTCGACGTCCAGCTCGAACCCGCCGCTGCAGATCTCCTCGACCGTTTCGTCATAGCCCAGCACGATCAGGCCGCCCGTGTGACCTCGCAGAATGCGTTCCAGGCCGTCTCTCAGCGCCGTGCCTGGCGCGAGTGTGGCCAGGACGTTTCTACGGCGTTCGTCGAGCCCTCTGTAGGTTGGTGCCACATGACCCCCGCGGTCGGCGTATCACGCTCAGTTTACCGGCGAAGGTCCCACCGGACCTGGAATCGCCGGATGGTCACTCTAGGTGACGTGAGTGAGCGCATCCCAAACATTGTCAGCCTCGACAACGTCGAAACCCGGTGCGAAGTTCGGACCCCGGCCGTTGACCGGGACCAGAGACCCCTCCGACCCCTTTCTCCTGCCCGCGTCGAGGGAGCCGGTGGGGACCAGGGCGCGGGTGAAGCCCAGCCGCGCGGCCTCCGACAGGCGGCGTCGCACGTCGCGAACCGGCCGCAGCTCCCCGGCCAGGCCCACCTCGCCCAGCACGACCAGGCCGGGCGGCAGCGCCTTGTCTCCGGCCGCGCTGGCCACCGCGAGCATCACGGACAGGTCGACCGCCGGATCGCTGAGCTTGATGCCGCCCACGGTCGCGGTGAAGACGTCGCAGCCGCTGAGCTTGGCGTTGAGCCGCCGCTCCAGCACGGCCAGCACCATCGTCACCCGGTAGGTGTCGAGCCCTGAGGAGGACCGGCGCGGCTGCTGGGCCTCGGTGCGGGCGACCAGGGCCTGGACCTCGGCGGGCAGCGGCCGGGTGCCTTCCAGGGTCACCGTGACGCACGTGCCCGGCACGGGCTCGGCGCGGTGGGAGACGAACAGGCCGCTGGCGTCGGCGATCCCCTCGATGCCGCCCTCGTGCAGGTCGAAACAGCCGACCTCGTCGACGGGACCGTACCGGTTTTTGATCGCGCGGACCATGCGGAGCCGGGAGTGCCGGTCGCCCTCGAAGTGGAGGACGACATCGACGAGGTGCTCTAGTGTCCGGGGACCGGCGATCGAGCCCTCCTTGGTGACGTGGCCGACCAGCACCGTGGACATGCCGCGCTCCTTGGCCAGCCGGACCAGGTTGCCCGCGACCTCCCTGACCTGGGTGACCCCGCCGGGCACCCCGGTCGCCTGGGCGGAGCCGATCGTCTGCACGGAGTCGACGATGAGCAGGTCGGGCTGGACCTTCTCCACGTGGGTCACCAGCGCGCTCAGGTCGGTCTCGGCCGCGAGGTAGAGGCGGTCCTGGATGGCGCCGATCCGGTCGGCCCTGACCCGCACCTGGGCGGCCGACTCCTCACCCGTGACGTAGAGCACGGTCTGCTGCCGGGCGATCTTCGCCGCGGCCTCCAGCAGGAGCGTGGACTTGCCGATGCCGGGCTCCCCGGCCAGCAGCACGACCGCGCCGGGCACCAGGCCGCCGCCGAGCACCCGGTCGAGCTCGCCCACCCCGGTGCTGCGCGCATGCGCCACCTCGGCCTTGACCTGCCCGATCGGGACGGCCGGGGCCGACACCGCCCCGGCGGTGGCCACCTGCACGCCGCCGCGGGCGGTCTCTTCCTCGACCGTGCCCCAGGCCTGGCACTCGCCGCAGCGACCCACCCACTTGGCGGTCTGCCATCCACACTCACTACAGCGATAGCCAACCTTCTTAGCCATGGCCGCACGCTACCGGTCGGGACCGACAACTTTCACCCGGTACGGCATGCCGTACCGGGTGAAAGTGTGGGAGACGCGTCAGATGTGGCCTTCGAGGTCGGCCAGGAGCAGGCGCTTGGGCTTGGCGCCCTTGATCTGCTGGACCACCTCGCCGCCCTTGTAGAGGTTGAGCGTGGGCAGGCCGAGGATTCCGTACCTGGCGGAGATCTCGGGGTGGTCGTCGGAGTTGATCTTGGCGATCGTGACGCGGTCGCCGTACTCCGCCTCGATCTCCTTCAGGACCGGTTCGATCATCCGGCACGGGCCGCACCACTCGGCCCAGAAGTCGACCAGGACGGGCTTGTCGCTGTTCAGCACCTGCTCGGCGAAGTTGTCGGCGGTCAGCGTGATCATGTTTCTCCCTGCTTTCTCAGCACGCATCCGGGGCAGGCGGCGGTCAGCTGCCCGGCCACCTCGGCCCGGCGGGCGAGCAGCGTGCGGATCTCGTCGTCGATCTCGGCCAGCTTGCGCCGGTAGACCGCGACCGACTCCGGGCAGGACGCGCCCGATTCGTGTCCGGCCCGCAGGCACGCCACGAACGGCCGGGCGTCCTCAAGGGTGAACCCGACGGTGAGCAGCGATCTGATCTCGGTGACGAGCTTGAGGTCCGCCTCGCCGTACTCCCGATATCCGTTGGCCGTCCGCCGTGCCGTGATCAGCCCTTGCTGCTCGTAGTAACGCAGCGCGCGGGTGCTGACCCCGGCCCGCCTCGCGAGTTCCCCGATGCGCATTCGGCCTCCTTGCATCGTCACGGTAAACGTTGACGCCAACGTCAGGGTCAAGCGGTTCCGAGAGGCGCTTCATCCCGGATGTCCGTCACGTGACCGTGCCCCCGCGGGATCGCCGCCCCGCGCGCGGCCAAATGTCCCGTCTGCGGCCGAAAGCTCAGAAGTGCTTCCACCGCAGGACGTTGGGGTAGGCGAGCTCCAGGCCGGGGGTCTCGGCGATGGCCTGGTCCGCGACCGCGGGGGTGAACTCGATGCGGAGCACCGCCTCCAGATCGGCGCGGCGCTCGAAGGACATGCGCAGGTCGAGAGGCTGGGAGTGCCAGCCCTGGCGGGTCCAGAAGCGCTCGACGGAGTCGGCCGAATAGGCCGGGATGGACTGGCTGAACCAGCGGCCGAACGCGCCGCGGGTGGAGTCGATGTCGATCACGAAGGCCACGCCGCCCCGCCGTACCACCCGGGAGAGCTCGGCCAGGCCCGGCTCGCAGCCGGGGCCGAAGAAGTAGGCCCACCGGGCGACGGCCATGTCGACCGAGGCGTCGGGGAGCGGGAGGGCCTGGGCGGTGGCGGGGTGGACCTCGACGTTGGGCAGGGGGCGGCAGCGGCGTCTGGCCAGCTGGACGAGGTCGTCGTGCGGCTCGACGCCGATCACGCGGGCGGCCGTGGCGGACAGGGACGGCAGGTGGTAGCCGGTGCCGCAGCCGATGTCGAGGACCGTCGCGCCGGTCCACGGCCGGATGGCGGCCATGGCGGCCTCGGCCCGGCCCTCGGGATCCACCGCCCGGTTCTCCAGCTCGTAGATGTGAGGGGTGTTCCAGATGTTGGGGCTGGGGATGGCACCCTTCATGAACTGCCGCATGTCATTACCGTAGCGATGCGATCTCGGTCGCATCAGCGGGGCCGGACTCCACTCCTTCGCAAGCGCGCTTAGGCTGGCAACGTGAGTGAGCGGAACGGGCGAGCCGAAGGGCGCGACGGCACTCGCCCATGCGAGCTCCGAGCGACCAGGCGAGGAGGCCGTGCGAGCAGGCCGGCCGACGGGCACGGCGGCATCCGCTCACGTGAGCTCCGATCCGGAGGCGAGGAAGCCGTATGAGCGTTGTCCGAGTACCTAGTGCGAAGATCGCGCTGTCCACCGCGTCGGTCTATCCGGAGCGCACCCCGGACGCCTTCGAGCTGGCCTCACGCCTGGGATACGACGGTGTCGAGATCATGGTGGGCGCCGACCCCGTGAGCCAGGACATCGACGTCTTAGAGCGGCTGTCGGATCACTACCAGCTGCCGATCCTGGCCATCCACGCGCCGTGCCTGCTGGTGACCCAGCGCGTGTGGGGGAAGGACCCGTGGGCCAAGCTCCAGCGGGCGCAGAAAGCCGCCGAGAGGGTCGGCGCCAAGACGGTCGTGGTGCACCCGCCGTTCCGCTGGCAGCGCGACTACGCCCGCGATTTCGAGGTCGGCCTGGCCCGGATGCGCGAGGAGACCGACGTGGTCTTCGCGGTGGAGAACATGTTCCCGCTGAAGGCCCGGGGCAACGAGGTCGTCCCCTACTCGCCCGACTGGAACCCGGTCGACTACGACTTCCCGCATGTCACGCTGGACCTCTCGCACACGGCGGTGTCCGGGTCCGACGCCCTGGAGATGTTCACCAAGCTCGGCGACAGGCTCGCCCACCTCCACCTGGCCGACGGGGTCGGCGTGGCGAACAAGGACGAGCACCTGGTCCCCGGCCGGGGCAGCCAGCCGTGCGCGCCGATCCTGGAGCGTCTGGCGGGCAACGGTTTCGGGGGACTGGTCGTGCTGGAGATCAACACGCGCAAGGCCGCCAGCCGTACCGAGCGGATCAACGATCTCGCCGAGGCGCTGGCCTTCGCGCGCCTGCACCTCGCCGCACCCTCCAAGGCATGACCGACCGACGTGTGAGTGAACATCCGTGAGTGAAGCATCCGTGGACGGGGCCCCCTTGGGCGAGGCGTCCGGGAAAGAGCCGGTGACGACGGGCAAGAGGCGCCCCGGGCGCAGGCCGGGGTCGGCGGACACGCGAGGGGAGATCCTGGCGGCCGCGCGCGAGACCTTCGCGGAGAAGGGGTTCGACAAGGCGACCGTCCGGGGCATCGCCCGGCGCGCGGGGGTGGATCCGGCGCTGGTCCACCACTACTTCACCAGCAAGGAGGGCATGTTCGTCGCGGCGATGGAACTGCCGGTCAGTCCCGAGGACGTCATCCCGGCGATCCTGTCCGGGCCGCGTGAGCAGATCGGTGAGCGGCTGGTCCGGTTCATCCTCACGATGACCTCGGACGCCGGCGCCCGCCAGCCCGTGCTGGCGCTGATCCGCACCGCGATGACCAACGACCAGGTGGTCGCCATGATCCGTGAGTTCGTCACACAGGCGCTGCTGAACCGGGTCGCGGAATCCCTCCAGATCCCCCCGATCCGGATGGAGGTGGCCTTCGCGCAGATGTTCGGTGTGGTCCTGATGCGCTACGTCCTCAAGCTGGAGCCGCTCGCCTCGGTCGACGTCGAGGAGCTGGTGGAGCTGCTGGCGCCCACGATTCAGCGCTATCTCGACGGTTCCTGACGCCGCCGGCGGGTGTGCAGAGCATTGTTCTGGGAATCGAATTGACCGTATGGTGACCACGGTCACCGCGTACTCCGGTTCGGGAACAAGTTACCCGTCGGTAGGATTCGTGGGGACCCGTCGTCACCGTGGATGACCGGCGGTCGTACGCTGGCAGCCAACGCCGTCTGTGGGAGGACCCGTGCTCTGGGTAGCGATCATCGGGCTGGTCATGACAGCCGTCGCGGTCGCGCTTGCCGCGCGCCGTGTGCTGTTCCTGTACAAGCTCGCCACCGTCGGGCCGCCCGCGCCTGAGCGGATCGAATACGCCAAGAACAATGTTGGCGCCGAGGTCAAGGCCCAGCTGGTCGAGGTCTTCGGGCAGAAGAAGCTGCTCAAGTGGACGCCCTCGGGCACCGCGCACTTCTTCGTCATGTGGGCCTTCTTCATCCTGGCCACCGTTTACCTGGAGGCCTACGGCGCGCTGATCCAGGGCGCGATCACCGGCACCCCCGACTTCCACATCCCGCTCATCGGGACCTGGGCGGTCCTGGGGTTCCTGCAGGACTTCATCGCGATCGCGGCCCTGCTCGGCCTGATCGCGTTCACGGTCATCAGGATCAAGAACTCGCCCAAGAAGCTGGGGCGCAGGTCCCGTTTCTCCGGCTCGCACCTCGGCGGCGCGTGGCTCGTCCTCTTCATGATCTTCAATGTGATCTGGACGATGTTCCTCTTCCGCGGCGCGGCGTTCAACACCGGCAACCTTCCCTACGCGTCGGGGGCGTTCGGCTCGGAGGCCACCGCCGCCCTGCTGAGGCCGCTGGGCGCCTCGGCCAACGAGGTGCTCGAACACGTCGGGCTGCTCCTGCACATCGGCGTCATGCTGGTGTTCCTCGTGATCGTGGTGAACTCCAAGCACCTGCACATCTTCACCGCCCCGCTGAACGTGATGTTCTCCCGCCGCCCGGACGGCAACGGCCCGGCGCAGCCGATGCGGATCGACGGCAAGGTCGTCGACTTCGAGGACGAGGACCTCGACGGTGACAAGCTGGGCCGCGGCAAGATCGAGGACACCACCTGGAAGGGCTTCCTCGACTTCTACACCTGCACCGAGTGCGGTCGCTGCCAGTCGCAGTGCCCGGCGTGGAACACCGACAAGCCGCTGTCGCCCAAGATGCTGATCCTGGACCAGCGCGACCACGCCTTCAAGGTCGCGCCGTACCTGATGGCCACCGAGGAGCAGCGCGCCGACCTCCACGAGGACGTGCTCGCCCTGCTGGACAAGCCGCTGGTCGGCGAGGACGGTGTCATCCACCCCGACGTGCTGTGGTCCTGCACCAACTGCGGCGCCTGCGTCGAGCAGTGCCCGGTTGACATCGAGCACATCGACCACATCCTCGACATGCGCCGCTACCAGGTGATGGTGGAGTCGAACTTCCCGTCCGAGGCCGGCGTCATGGTCAAGAACCTTGAGAACAAGGGCAACCCGTGGGGGATGTCCGAGATGAAACGGGCCGACTGGATCGAGGAGCTCGCCGGCCGCGACGAGGACCCGATCGAGATCCAGCTCGTCGACGAGAAGATGCCCGAGGACACCGAGTATCTGTTCTGGGTCGGCTGCGCCGGAGCCCTGGAGGACCGCGCCAAGAAGACCACCAAGGCGGTCGCGGAACTGCTGCACGTCGCGGGCGTGAAGTTCGCGGTGCTGGGCCCGATGGAGGCCTGCACCGGCGACCCGGCCCGCCGCCTGGGCATGGAGTTCCTCTTCGACATGCTGGCCAAGCAGAACATCGAGACGCTGAACGAGGCCGGCGTCAAGAAGATCGTCGCGACCTGCCCGCACTGCTTCAACACCCTCGCCAACGAGTATCCGCAGCTCGGCGGCACCTACGAGGTCGTCCACCACACCCAGCTGCTGGCCAAGCTGGTGGATGAGGGCAAGCTGATCCCGGTCACGCCGATCGAGGAGAAGATCACCTACCACGACCCGTGCTTCCTCGGCCGCCACAACAAGGTCTACTCCCAGCCGCGAGACATCATGGCCAAGGTCCCCGGTGTGCAGACCCAGGAGATGCACCGCCACAAGGATCGGGGCTTCTGCTGCGGCGCCGGTGGTGCGCGGATGTGGATGGAGGAGCGGCTCGGCAAGCGCATCAACACCGAACGCGTGGACGAGGCGCTGACCACCGACCCGGACACCATCTCCACCGCCTGCCCGTTCTGCCTGGTCATGCTGGGCGACTCGATCAGTGAGAAGAAGAACGCGGGCGAGGCCAAGGAGAGCCTGGAGGTCGTGGACGTCTCCCAGCTTTTGATCAGGTCCATCAAGGGCAAGCCCGTCGAGACCTCCGAGGCGTCGGTCTGATTCCCGGCAGGGACGGCACAGGTACGGCCCGCGTTCCCGCCGATACGGCCCGCGTTTAGCGGGCGTATCGGCACGTCTCGCGGGCCGTACTAACAATCGGTCAAGTTTGCAAGAAAAGGACGCCAGGACCGAAAGTCTTTCTCCTCATAACGGGAAAATCACGGTAACCTCAACGTCGCGTGGCTCATTCGACGGGGAGGGGTCTGGCGATGCGCGTCGTCGTCACCGATGCTGAGGTCACCCTGGCCGACGTCCTCTCGCTTCGCCTGTCCGTCGGTGAACCGCTCGCCGGCGGCGCCGAACTGGTCCTGCGCCACCGGGCGACCGCCGTCGAGCGCCGGGCGGTGCTGGGCGGCGTGGGCGCCGAGGTGCGCGGCGCGACGCTCGCGCTCTCGCTCGCCCCGCTGACGCTCGGTCCCGGACGCTGGGACGTCTACCTGAAGCAGAACGGGTCACGCACCCGGCTGCGCAGCATTGATCCGGGTTTCTCTCTCGATCATCTCGACACCTACGCGCTGAGCCGCCGCGCGCTGGCCTACCGGGCCTACCGGACCCGTAACGGTTTCCTGGCCCTGAAGATCGACGAGGCCGAACCGGCCGCCGAGGTCCGGGCGGTCTGGTTCCGGGAGGGCCGGTTCGAGGTCACCGGACTGCTGGCCTTCACCGGCCTCGACGACGACGAGGCCCGGCACGAGGCGCGGCTCGCGCTGCGTCGCAGCGGGCCCGACGCCGAGCTGAGCGCCGTCGCGACGGTTCAGGGGGTGCGCTTTCACGCCGCGCTCTCTCTGTGCGACGTGCTCGCCGCCGCGCCCGAGGAGAAGGGCACCTGGGAGCCCTCGTTGGAGGTGGACGGCCTGGCCACGCCGCTTCGCCTGAGCTCCCGGCTGGACGACGTGGACGGCAAGCACCGGCGCCTGCACTATCCGGCCACCGAGATCGACGGAGTGCCGATCCGGCCTCGCTACACCGCGGACGACGAGCTCAGGATCGAGGTCGGAGGTTGAGGATCTGCCTGCTCGTCCCCTCCGCCTACGGCATGCGCGGTGACATCCGGTCCGTCGTCAACCTCGCGGGAGGGCTCGCCGAACGCCACGATGTGGAGATCCTCAGCGTTCGCCGCCACAGGGAGAAGCCGTTCTTTCCCGTGGAGCCGGGGGTGTCCCTGTCGTGGGTGGTCGACGCCCAGCCCGGTGTGCGGCACCTGTTCCCGCGAGGCCAGATGCGCACCGAGGTCGCCCTGTGGCGGCGGCTGCGCACGCTCAGGGCCGACGTGCTCATCAGCACCAGGCCGGGTCTGAGCGTTCAGGCGGCCAGACACGCGCCCCGCGACATCGTGCGGATCGCCCGTGAGTGGGGCCGCCCGCCGGTGCCGGGGCCGATCAGGAAGTTCTACCCCCGCCTGGACACGGTCGTCACCGCCACCGATGCGAGCCGTGAGGAGTGGGGCCGCCTGCTGGAAGGCGGTCCCGAGGTCAGGCTGATCCCGGACGCGCTGCCCACCGAGCCCTGGCCGCGCTCGCGGATGGACAACCGCATCGTCGCCGCGGGCGGGCGCTGGGTGCCGGCGAAGGCCTACGACCGGCTGGTCCGCGCGTTCGCCACCGTCGCCGACAAGCGCCCCGACTGGCGGCTGCGCCTGTACGGCGCGGGCCCGGAGGACAAACGTCTGCGCGCCCTTGTCCAGGACCTGAACCTGCACAACCACGTCTACTTCATGGGCACGACCTCCGACCTGGGCGGTGAGTTCGCCAAGGCGTCGATCGTGGCGGTGGCCTCCAGGGCCGAGGTGTTCGGAATGACCGTGATCGAGGCGATGGCCAGCGGGGTGCCGGTGATCGGGTTCGACAGCCCGCGAGGACCTGGCGAGTTCGTGACCGACGGCGACA
Source organism: Streptosporangium sp. NPDC000396 (assembly GCF_042898655.1). NCBI lineage: Bacteria > Bacillati > Actinomycetota > Actinomycetes > Streptosporangiales > Streptosporangiaceae > Streptosporangium > Streptosporangium sp. NPDC000396. Next base: position 61,026 of record NZ_JBIAZA010000012.1, on the reverse strand, counting down.
GCGGGGTGCTGGTCCCCGAGGGAGACGGTGAGATCGAGGCGTACGCCTCCGCGCTGCTGGCGCTCATCGACGACGAGCGCCGCCGGCAGATGCTCGCGGCCGGTGCGCTGAGGGCCGCGGCCGCCTACGAGGTGTCCTCGGTCACCGAGCAATGGGAGAAACTGATCGCGGCTACTTCTCGCCGTCTCTGACGCGGGTACCGTTGGGGCATGCATGGGTACAGCGGAGACAAGCAGGCCTATCTGACCCGGCTGCGGCGGATCGAGGGACAGATCAGGGGCTTGCAGCGGATGGTCGAAGAGGATTCCTACTGCATCGACGTTCTGACACAGGTGTCGGCCGCCACGCGGGCGCTGCAGGCGGTGGCGCTCGGCCTTCTGGAGGACCACATCGGGCATTGCGTGGCCGATGCCATCAACACCGGCGGGCCCGAGGCGGAGGAGAAAGTCAAGGAGGCCTCGGCGGCGATCGCTCGTCTTGTCCGTTCGTGACTAGTCACCGGACTATCTTTCCCAACCACGTCCCGGACCCCTTGGGAGGAGTCCGGGACTAGGCCGTTCACACGGTTTACTCAGCGGCTTCAGCAGATCGCCGAAGCACTCAATCCGAGCGCGTTGTCGAGCTCCGCCAAGGTGAGCGGCCGTTCGCTGATGGCAACGGCGGTAAGCACCTCGGCATAGAGCGCGATCTCGTCCAACGCGACACGGTCGTGGACCCTAGAGTCCAGGTCGTCGTGCCCCACCGCGTCGTCCTTCCTTCCGCAGCCCACACCCACTTCGAGGTTACGGCCGGGGGTCTTTCGTGCCCATGGCCCATCGGGACCATTCCTCGCGACGCCGCCGCACCCTCAAAAGGATCATTTCCCGATTCGGAGATCACAATTCAGCTAATTGTCTGATACGTGGGGTGTTGGAACGGTATAAGGAGAGTAAGGGTGAAATAACTGAATTTGTGGTTTAAGTATGCTCGTGCGTGTCAGAAGTGGCGGGGGAAGGTTCCCGACACGCCGGGAACCGGGTCGTCCCGCTCATGCGTCAGCCGGTGCACGAGCGCCGAGGCCGTGGCGAACCCGCGCTCCGGCACCGTGGTCCCGGTGAGGCGGCACCACGCGAGCCCGGTGGCGTAGGCGGCGCCCAGCAGGGCGGCGGCCGTCGCCCGGTCCGGCGGATGAAGCGCGGAGGGCAGCTCGCCGGAGCGCGGCCAGCATCCCCGCAGCGGGTGTGACGGGTCGGTGAGCACCACGTGAAGGATGTGACGCAGCTCCGGATCCAGCCACGGGTAGAGGCCGTCGGCCGCGCGGGGGGCCAGCGCCGACAGGTCGGCGGCGAGCAGCGAGGCCGCCACCGCCCGGGGATCGGCTCCCTTCGGCACGAGGAACCCCAGCGCCTGGACGAGGTCGTAGAGCGCGTGCTGGAAGTGCTCCGCCGGGGAGGAGTCGGGCAGCGTCACATGAGGCGGGCAGCGTGACAGCCACGCCTGCCGTACCGCGTCGTCGCCGAGGTGGGCGACGGAGGAGTCGGGGCCGGTACGGCGGAGCACCGGATCCACCATGGCCAGCAGGGCGCTCGCCCGAGGGCGGAACCGGGGGTCGCTCCGGATGGCTCCCGCCGTGTCGGCCATCAGCGCGACCAGCCGGAGACCTGCCTCGGGGTGCCCGGCCCTGACGCGCTCGCCGTACAGCGCAGCCAGGTCGTTCAGCGAGGTCGGCGGCAGCCAGCGGACCCACTCGTCACCGGGCAGCGGCCGCGCCAGGAACTCGCCGAACATCGACAGCAGCACCTCGTTGCCGTCGAAGGCCGGAGCGTAGGCGCACCACATCAGCGTGCCCCAGACGGCGGCGACCGGGCTGGCCACCTCCTCGGCGAAGATCTCGGCGAACGGCCCGACGAGCGGGAAGTCCTCCCTGCGCCTGCCCCGCTGGGAGACGACCAGGTCGCGGACCCGCTCGGTGATGTCGGGAGGTACGTCCGGGCCGACGAACCCCTGGACGGACCCCCGGTCCGCGATGAAGTCGGGGCCGCCCGGGACGAGGTACGGCATGAGCATCGAGGTGGTCCGCACGACATGGGCCGCCGCGCGGAAGCCGGGATCGGCCGGCGGCGCCGTCAGGTGCCAGCGGCCGTCGGCGGGGTCCTGCCGGTACCAGCGGGCGTGCGCGCCGAACAGCCAGTGTCCCCCGTCGGGGGTGACCAGGATGCGCAGCGCGATGGCCTGGGCGCGCGCGGGCAGCGGGAGCGTCGCCCATCGGGGGTCGACGACCATGGTGCGCACATCGCTCTCGATGGCGTCGAAAGAGTCCCACTGCCGCACGGCGGTCATGTTACCCATGGCTTCGCGGCCCGTCTGCGGCCCGTCTGCGGTCCTTCAGTGGCCTGTCTGCGGTCCTTCAGTGGCCCTTCAGCGGTCCGCGAGCGCGTCTCCGGAGGCGGCGCGGAACCCGGTCGCGGTGCTCACGACGGCACGGCAGGGGTCGCGGCCCGGTGCCGCGCGGCCTTGGCCATGTAGTTGTCGGGAGTGCGCGCGAAGGAGGCGCGGTCGTCGTCGGTGAGCTCGCGGACGATCCGCCCGGGAACGCCCGCGACGAGCACCCCGGCCGGGATCTTCTTGCCGGGCCCCACCAGGGCGCCCGCCGCGACCAGCGAGCCCGCGCCGATGCGGGCCCCGCCGAGCACGATGGCGCCGATACCGATCAGCGCGCCGGTCTCCACGTGGGCGCCGTGCACCATGGCCTTGTGACCCAGGCTGACCCGGGGCTCCAGCACGGCGGGCTCGCGGGGGTCGGCGTGCAGGCAGCACAGGTCCTGGATGTTGCACTCCTCGCCGACCTCGATGAGCTCGTCGTCGCCACGGAGAACCGACCCGTACCAGACGTTGGCGGCACGGCCGAGCCGTACCCTGCCGACGATCACGGCGCCGGGGGCGACGTAGGCCTCGGGATGGATCTGGGGGATCGCGTCGCCGTCGAGGGAGGCGATATGCGGGATGGCGTTCATGGATTGATGTTACGGGGAGTGAGCGTGCCCGATATTTCCGCAAGCAGGTCACGCGTTCCGGTTGCGGACTTGGACAGTTAGCAGGAAAGTCGTCTCCGACGTCTCCTTCCCACCACAACTTCCACGGGCAGCGCCATGACAAACCAACACGAGAGTTTTCCCGATCTGATGCATGAGGACTCGTTCGAGGTCGTCATGCGCGGCTACAACCGTCGCCAGGTTCACGACTACATGAACCGCATGCGCAACCAGATCCGTGATCTGGAGGAACGGCTCGCGCGGGCGATCGACCAGACCGAGCAGAGCCGGATCGAGCTGTCCGATGCTCGGCGGAGGCTTTCCGACGCGCCGCAGGACTATGACGAGCTCGGCCAGCGGCTCAGCCAGATTCTGAAGCTGGCCGAGGAGGAGGCGGCCTCCAAGAGGCAGGTCGCCGACGCCGAGGCCGGCAAGCTCCGTGACGATGCGGCCAACGAGGCCGAGCGAATGATGACCTTGGCGCGCGAACGGGCCGAAGCCATCCTGAACGCCGCGCAGCAGGAGGCCGAGCGCCGGGTCGCCGAAGCCACCACCGCCGCCGAGCAGATGCTCTCCCAGGCGGGAGGAGACGCCGAGGAGACCCTCAACGCGGCTCGTGCCGAGGCCGAGGAGACCCTGCGCGGTGCTCGCGCCGAGGCCGACCGGCTGGTCACCTCGGCCAGGAACGAGGCCGAGCGGACGATCGAGGGCGCCCGCGCGGAGGCCGAGTCCACCCTGGGCAGTGCCAGGGCACAGGCCGAGTCGACCGTGTCCTCCGCCAACGCCGAGGCCCACGCCATGCTGTCGGCGGCCCAGCAGCGCTCGGCGGTCCTGGACGAGACGACCGGCCGCCGGGTCGCCTACCTCACCGACACCCACCACGAGGTCATGCGCCGCCTCAACGAGATGGGCGCCGTCCTGGGTGATCTGCTCCACCGTGAGAACGCCGCCGGGCCCCTGATCGACGAGGCCTCCGTGCTCCCGCAGGCCTCCGCCCGGGTCGCCCTCACCGGTCCGGCCGCCGAGCCCGAGGCCGTGCCCGAAACCGAGGTCGAAGTGGAGGTCGAGATCGAGATCGAGCCCGCCGCCGTTCACGACGCCGGAACCGCTCTCCCTCACGATGTCCAGCCTGACGTGGAAGCCGTCCGGGTGATCGTGGACGATGAGGGCCAAGGGCACCAGAACGATCGCTTCGCCAGTGGCAGCCAGGTCCAGGTCTTCGAAGCCACCGGGGTGAACCCGAACCGAGCCACCGAGAACGGTGAGTACGTAACCCGCAACTAGAGCCTGTTCTGCGGGTCTTTCCGCCTGCGCTGCGGATTCGCGGAACGGACTCGGAGGAGTGTCCGTCATGCGGTGCCGCCGGGCCGATGGCGGGTGACGGCCCTGCGGCTCCCGACGAGCAAGCGGAAGCCCCCGCCCCCGATAGGGTCGGGGGCTTCCGCGATTGGGGGCCCGGCGCCGGAGCCGCGGTAGATCCGCTGACCTCGGCACCGGGCGGCCTGTCAGGATTCCCTTCCGTCGGAACGGTCCTGCTGGTCACGTAACTGCTCGCGCAGTCCTTCGGGGTCGTCCGCGTCGATGGTCATCGCGCAGCCGATGTCACGCTGGGCGGCGGTCAACGGGTGGTGGCGGGTAGCCCACCACCGACCCGCGTCACTCCGCCAGATCGTCCAGTCAGGGAACTCCCGGGCGATTTCCGCCAGATGCCGGTCGAATGACATCTATGCACCTTCCCCGTGCCCAGGCCCGTCTCTGTGACGCTCCACCTACGAAGGTGATGCACTTCTCTAGAGAAATCAATGATCGCAGGGGACAGGTCAACCTATCGGTTGACAGATGGCCTTGATCTATGAGTTGAAGTCGTACTGAAGTACATAAGATGCGGAATCAAGGATCATTTCGTTGACCTCAACCGGAATGCCGGCCGCCGTGTAGGCGATCCGCCAGATCACCAGGACCGGAGTCCCGGCCGGCAGGTCCAGCTGGACGGTCTCATGAGGATGGGGCATGCGGGCGCGCACCTCCTCGCTGAAGTGCACGGGAGTGTGGCCAAGGTCGCCCAGGCGCGCGTAGGCGCCACCTGGCCCGGTGTCCTCCCGGGTGATCGCGGTGTCCTCCACCAGGGCGGCGGGGAAGTGCGAGACGGACAACTGCACCGGCCTGCCGTCGACCGAGTAGCGTCGCCGTCGCACCCACACCTCCGTGCTGTTGAGGACGCGGGCCACGGCGTCCTCGGCGATCTCCTTGTCGATGTTCATGTCGTCCACGGTGTAGGGACGGCCTCTGGTGTCGGAGTCCCAGATCGCCTGTCCCTGTCCCCACTGTTCACGGGAGAGCCGTCGCGAGCCGTGCCGCCTGATCGGCCGGAACTGCCGGACGTACACTCCCGAGCCGCGCCGGGGCACGGCCAGTCCTTCGTTGATGAGCACGGACAGAGCTTGTCTGGCGGTCGCACGGGCTATGCCGTACTGCCCCATGAGGGCGTTCTCGCCCGGAAGCCGATCCCCGTCTCGGAGGTCGCCGGAGAGGATCGCTTCGCGAAGCCTGTCGGCGATGCGGCGATAGATCGGGGGCTCGGGAGGTACCGGGGACTGCTGCACGTTTAATCACCCTCTGTCACCAACCGGGTTTGGCGTCTCCAGAGAACTTGCCCCGCCTTGTCCACGATCGCACAGATACAGGCGTTGGTCCCGTGCTTCTTTTGGGAGGAACGTGCCTGTGTGGCGATCTTCGGGAGTTTTCCCGGTCCGTTACCGCGGAACGATCCCATCCGCTATTTGGGAAGCCCACCACCGCCGCGTGACGGCCGCGGCCAGTACGGCACCCGCCGTGTTGATCAGCACGTCGTCGACGGAGCTCACCCGGCCCAGGCGCAGGCCGTACTGGAGGAGCTCGACGGAGAGTGAAGCGGTGGCCGCCACGGCCGCGACCCTGGCGAGCGAGGCGAACCGTGCCGAGCGGACCGGGAGCATCGCGCCGAGCGCGGCGAAGACCAGTAGATTGCCTCCGACCTGCACAAACGATGTCTCGCCCGACCCGTGGAGTACCATCCACAGGTCTGCGAGGGGGATGAGGCTGACGCTGCTGTCGCCCGCCCTCGGGGTGAGGATCATCCAGATCCAGGGGGCGGTCCCGGCGGTCATGACGACGTCGGCGACGGCCGTACGGACGGGGAACGGGTGGCCGTCGCGGGTGCGGCGGAGGGCGAGGAGGCGGATGGCGATGACGACCAGCGGGACGGCTAAAACCGCGGCGATGATGACATTTCCCCATGCGTGCCACACCTGTTGCATGGGGAAATGATGCCGGGGTTCGGGCTGGGCCGGACGGCTCTCCGGGTTACGAGAAGATGACCCTCAAGCAAGGGGCCTCGACCGCGGCGCCGCCCGGTCCACTGATCCCCATATTGCCAAAAATGGGGGTTTGCCAGCTGTTGCGAGGGAGTCGCTATGGACGCCATGTGTCCAGGGGATTTACGTCATGAGTGATCAACCCATCAGACAGGTCTGGCGCTTCGGCACGATGTCCGCCCGCGACCCTCACGAACCTCATCGGGTCGCCACCACGCTGGAACTCTTCTTCGATCTCGTCTTCGTGGTCGCGGTGGGGCAGGCGGCGGCGAGCCTGCACCACGCGATCGTCGGGCACCACGTGCTGGAAGGCGTGGCCGGCTACGCGGCGGTGTTCTTCGCCGTCTGGTGGGCCTGGGTCAACTGGACATGGTTCGCGAGCGCCTTCGACAACGACGACCCGATCTACCGGATCTCCACCTTCACGCAGATGTTCGGGGCCCTCGTTCTCGCCGCGGGAGTGTCGGAGGCCTTCGAGGGGCGTTTCGGCATCGTCGTGATCGGCTACGCGATCATGCGCTTCGCCATGGTCGGCCAGTGGCTGCGTGCGGCGCTCTCCAACCCCGGCGTGCGCCCCGCCGCCCTGCGTTACGCCGCGGGCATCACCGCCCTCCAGATCCTCTGGATCGCTCGCCTCGCGATCACAGGGGCGTGGGCCTGGACCGCGTTCGTCGTGCTCGTCGTGGCGGAACTCACCCTCCCGTGGTGGGTCGAGCGCGTGCGGCCCACGTCCTGGCACCCGCACCACATCGCCGAGCGTTACACGCTCTTCACCCTGATCGTGCTGGGGGAGGCGGTGCTCGCCTCGACGCTCGCGATCAAGTCGGGGATGACGGCGGGAGCTCCCGCTCTCAGCCTGGCCCTCGTGGGCGTCAGCGGGTTCGCCGTCGTCTGCTCGATGTGGTGGCTTTACACCGCCCGGCCCGCCCACCGTTTCCTGCACGACAACCGCTACGCCTTCTCCTGGGGTTACGGCCACTACGTCGTCTTCTCCTCGATCGCGGCCTTCGGTGCCGGGCTGGCGGCGATCGTCGACCACAAGGTCGGCAGGGTGACGGACGTGAGCACGCTGGTCCTGGGCGGGGCCGTCGCCGTTCCGGTCGCCTGTTTCCTGCTTAGCGTCTGGTTCGTCCATATTCGGCCTCACCGCCCCGGCCCCGCCTGCAGCGCCTCCTACCTGGTGGCGGCCCCGCTGGTGCTGCTCGCCCCGTTCACGCCCGTGCCGCTGGAGCTGATCGCCCTGATCATGATTAGCGCCGTCGTCGCCACCGAGCTCACCCGAGATGACGCCTGAGAAACTCCACGGCACGAGCCCATGCGACCGGCGCGGCCTCGGGGTCGTGGAACTGGGGGGCCTCGTGGTTGTGGAAGGCGTGCCCGGCCTGCTCCGCGACGTGCATCTCGATGTTCGGCCGCCCCGCCGCCGCCTGCTCGACCCTGGCGACCTGATCGCGGGGAATGTAGGGGTCCGAGCCGCCGAAGACGAACAACACCGGGCAGGTGATCCTGTCCATCAGCTCGACGGCGTCCGGTACGGCGGAGCCGTAGAACGACAGCACCGCGTCGACCTCGGCGTCCGCCGCGAGGAAGTAGGCGATCGACCCGCCCAGGCAGAACCCGACCATCCCGGTCCCGCCGGTCGCCTCGGGCAGCGCCCGCAGGTGCGCCAGCGCCGCGGCGGAGTCCGCGACCCCCTGGGGGGCGTCGAACCTGGAGACCATCTCCAGTGACGCGGCCGTCCCGGCCTCGCTGTGGTCGGATTCCCAGTGCCGCTGGATCCGCCAGAACAGGTCCGGCGCGCCGACGACGTAGCCGAGCGCGGCCAGGTCCTCGGCGACCTTCCGGATGTACGGGCCGACCCCGTAGATCTCCTGGATCACCAGGACGACCGGGCCGCTGCCGTTCTCGGGCAGCCACAGGTCCATGTCGAACGAGCCGTCGGCGACGGTGACCGTCTCGGTGCGAGTTTTCATCGGGCTCCTCCTGAGGCCGTCCGTGAAGAATCAGAGAATCGCACGGTTGAATCGGGGAATCACCGGAGTCGACGCTCCTTCCGGCATTCTGCCCGGTCACGCGGGGTCCGGCTCGCCGGCCGAGGTCGTGACATTTGCCGGTGCCGGATGATAGAGGAGCTAGTAAGCACCTAACCCGGAGATGATTCGTGACCATCAGCCGCGCGGACTGCGTCGCGCTCGACGCAGACGACCCCCTAAAGCACTTCAGGGACGAGTTCGTCCTGCCCGAAAAAACGATCTACCTGGTCGGAAACTCGCTCGGGGCCCTGCCCAGGGCCGCCTCGACCGCGACGGCGCGCGTCGTGAACGAGGAGTGGGGCGGCCAGCTGGTCGGAGGTTGGAACACCTCGGGCTGGTACGACCTGCCGTTGACCACCGGTGACCGTCTGGCCCCGCTGATCGGTGCGGGCCCCGGCCAGGTCGTGGTCGGCGAGACCACCTCGATCGCGATCGTCAAGGCCGTCTCGGCCGCCCTCGGTCTCCGCCCCGAGCGCCGAGTGATCATCTCCGACCTGGCCAACTTCCCGACCGACCGTTACGTGGTCGAGGGGCTGGCCAAGGCCCTGGGCGGTTACGAGATTCGCGACATCGGGGTCCTCGACGACGCGCTGTCGGACGACGTGGCGTGCGTCCTGCTGTCGGAGGTGGACTACCGGACCGGAGCGCGCCACGACACCGCCGAGGTGACCGCGCGGGTCCAGGCGGCCGGCGCCCTGATGATCTGGGACCTGTGCCACAGCGTCGGCGCCTTCCAGGTGGACGTGTCGCGGGCCGACTTCGCGGTCGGATGCACCTACAAGTACCTCAACGGCGGCCCGGGGTCCCCGGCCTTCGTCTACGTTCACCCCCGGCACCAGACCACGGCAGAACACCTGCTGACCGGCTGGCACGGCCATGCGGCGCCGTTCGCGTTCGAACCGGGCTTCCGCCCGGCCGAGGGCATCCGGCGCTTCACCGTGAGCACCCCGCACGTGCTGTCCTTCGCCCCGCTCAACGCGTCGCTGGACATCTGGGAGCGGGTGGACCTGGGCGAGGTCAGGGCCAAGAGCGTCGCGCTGACCTCGCTCTTCATCGACCTGGTCGAGGAGTCCTGCGCGCCGTACGGTCTCCGGCTGGCCTCTCCCCGGGACCCGGAGCGGCGCGGCAGCCAGGTCAGCTTCAGTCACCCCGACGGCTACCCGGTCATGCGCGCCCTGATCGACCGTGGCGTCCACGGCGACTTCCGAGCCCCGGAGATCCTGCGTTTCGGTTTCGCCCCGCTCTACATCGGCTTCGCCGACGTCTATGACGCGGCCGCCACCATGGCCGAGGTGCTCCAGAAGGAGCTCTGGCGCGACGAGCGGTACCAGCAGCGGCTGGCCGTCACCTGACAGCCGGCGCCCCGCGGGCTCAGCCGCCGGCGGGGCGCAGGCCCGCGGTGTCGAACGCGACCATCGAGTCGACCACGACCCCGTTCTTCAACCGCATCCGGTCGATTCCCTCCCAGGAGATGACCTCCCCGTTCGCGGTGGCCGTCGCGCGCCAGCTGATGAAGCTCAGGTCGTCGTTGAACGCGTGCCCGGTGACCTCCAGCCTGAGGTCGGGAAAGCGCTGGAGGGCCCCGGCGACCTGGGCGGACCAGGCCTGCCTGCCCCGGATCGGTTCGGGCTGCCCGGGCCAGCGCAGCACGATGTCGGGGTCGGTGAGGGTGTCGAGCCTGGCGGGGTCGGGCGCGTTCCAGAAGGCGGCCCATCGCGTCACGAAGTCGTCGGACATGACTGTCTCCATTTCCATACTCACAGTACGTACTACAAGTATGTAAATTACATACCTCTAGTATGTAGGTCAAGGGAATGGAGAGCGGATGGGCAGACGCAGGCAGGCGGACAGGTCCGAGGAGACCACCGGCGAGCTGGTCGAGGCGGCGACGGCGCTCTTCGGCCGCGACGGATACGCGGCGACCTCGATCGACGAGGTAGCGCAGGTCGCCGGTGTCACCAAGGGCGCGGTCTACCACCACTTCGACGGCAAGGCCGGGCTGTTCCTGGCGGTGTTCGTACGGCAGCAGCAGCGCCTGGCCGAGATCCTCGCGCTCGCGGCGAAGGATCAGCCGGACGCCTGGAGCGCGGTCCGCGAGGGCTGCCACACCTTCCTGCGCGTCTGCATGGATCCGGTGGTGCGCCAGATCGTGGTTCTCGACGGCCCGGCCGTCCTGGGGTGGGAACAGGGCCGGCGGATCGAGAGCGAGCATGTCATGGCCCTGCTCAGCCGGGGGCTCGTCCGCGCGGAGCAGGAGGGGCGCATCCGCCCGGGTGACACGAGGATCAGAACTCACCTGATCATCGGCACCCTCTGCGAGGCGGCCATGCTTCTGGCCCGCTCGACGGACGTGGAGGAGGACCTGCCGGTCGTCGTCCGCGAGGTCGACGCCCTCCTCGCGGCCCTCTCCACCGGGGTCTCCTGATCGTCGGCCGCGCCTTCCCCTGCCTCCGGCGGGACCTCCGGGCGTCAACGCCGCCAGAAGGTCGTCTTCCCGCACGCGAAAGCGATGAGGCGGGACACGTTCGGGCATGTCCCGCCTCGGGTCCCTGCTTGAGTGACCCTCGCCGGCCGTCTGCCGCAGGGGAACGCGCTACCGGACCCGCCGGTGTCAAGGTCACCGGCGGAGGTCGGTCAGCCGCCATGCCGTGTCGTCACGGCCGGCGCCCTACTTGGGGGACAGGACGTGCCCGTGGAAGATCGGCTTCGAGGTCTCCCAGTATCTCCAGCCTTCCACCCTCGCGGGGATGTTGGCTATTCCGGCGGTGACCTTGAGCCGGCGGCAGGTGCCGAGTTCCCTCCACGCAGAGAAGCCGACCCGGTAGCCGAAGACCCGGTACCACAGGTTGCCGTACATCCCGTCGCTGATCTCCTGGGTGAACTCGTGGCCCGCCGTGACGAGGTGTTCCTCGGCGAGCAGCGGGTTGAAGTTGTTCCGCAGCCGGCGGATCAGGTTGTTGATGGTGATCTCCAGCCCCTTCTCCCTTTCGATTTCGATCTCGGAGTACACGCGGTGCTGCCGCGTGACCGAGGCCGTCATCGTGCCGCCGGGGCCGTCGATGAAGCGGGTGCGGGGAACGAAGAAGTTCCTGGGCGAGAGGGAGTCGACCCTGAAGTAGGACCTGGGCTTGCAGATGTGCGGGCCGAGGGCGAAGGGCCGCTTGGGGTCGGTGGTGGTGGTCGTGGTCGACAGCACGTCGGAGGTGTCTTCGAGGGCATCCTCCCTGTCGGCCGGCGGTGGCTCGGCGATGGCGGGTGCGGAGAGGGTGGCCGCAAGAGCCATGGAGAGGGATCCGGCCAGGGTCGCCAGGGCCAGCCCGCTCATCGGCCGGACTCGCTTCGGTCGGGTGTGAGTGGTTGTGGCGTCCGTGCGGGGATCGGGCGTGAACATAGAGATACTGTTCCTTTCGGAACGCGGCCCGCGGCCGCGACTAGCTCGCTGGCCGGAATACGGCCCATGTCCATCCGCTGAGTGACTCAACGTGACATTAAGGATGCTTACAGGTACGGAGTGACCTCGTGGCGCCACGCCGACGCGGATTCCCCTGAACAGGGAAAGTGTGGGTGAAAAAGGTGCCTGCCCGATTAGTGGTCGTTTTACCAGTCACTTTTTGGCGGCCAGGGCTCGGTGCCGCGAAGGCGCCCAGGCGTGGTCATGCCGTACCGCCCGCCCCGAATTCGCGGCTCACGGCCAGCGGTCCGCCGTGGAGAAGGCCGCTCGCGCCGTGGCGGCTTACTCGACCATTGCGATCGGGGTCTTGCGGCATCTTTTTGGGATACGGGTTCCGAAAAGGGAAGTAACGGAGTGTGACTGATATTTCTCTTTTGATCGCATTCTGTGATGGGAGGGTAATTCAACAGGCTCAAGGCTTTGGGCTTCTTTGGACGACCGCCGAAGTTCTCGCCATCTAGCGTGGAGTCAGGTTCCACGTCGCGTCGGCGTCGCGTCCGATACCGATCCGGCGTCATTTCGCCCTGGGCATCGCCCAGGGCGCAACTGATTCGAGATGGAGTGATCCGTCATGATCAAGGTCAGGAACGCTCTCGCGGCCGGGGCGATGGTGGCCTCCGCCCTCATCGTGCCCATGACGACACCGGCCCAGGCCGCCGACACCGGCACCGTGGCCGGGATCACCTCCACCACGTCCGTTCCCACTTCTGTCCAGAAGCCCTGCCGGCTGCACAAGAACCCGGCCAGGTGCCGGGCCCGTCGCGGTGCGGGGCACGGGCGCGGCGGTGGTGGCGGTGGCGGTGGCCAGCGCCAGAACATCACCGGCACCGGCAGCATCTACAGCGGCGGCCTCAGCCCCAGTGGTGGCGGCAGCGGCGGCATCGACTACTGACCGATAGGCGGCGCCGTCACGAGCCCGCCGGACGATCGGGCCTCTCCCCGGCAGGCGCCCCTCGGATCATCCGAGGGGCGCCTGCCGATCAGCCGGGAAGGTCGAGCCTGGCGACGAGCTTCTTGGGTGCGACGGCCCGATAGCTCTCCTCGACCCAGTCGAGCAGCACCTCGGTCTCCGGCAACTCGCCCATGAGCGAGATCGTCACCCAGCCCGCCCTGCCGAGCCCGTATCCGGAAGGCTTCGCACCCTCCACCGCCAGCGCGTGGCCGTTCGACTCCGGCAGCTTCACCCCGACACCCGGGCTCCACTTCTCGGTCGGCTCCTCGACGCCGAGGAAGACGAAGATCTTCTTGTTGGCCTTGATGACGGTCTCGCCCCACGGGTAGTCCTCGTAGGCCTCCGGCAGGCGCAGCGCGAACTCACGCAGCGTCTGGCGGACCTCACGCCACTTCTCCATGGAGGTCATTGTGGCCGGGGGCACCGACAGTCGTGCGCCAGCTTTCGAGCACCCCGTCGATGGCCGTCCGGATCCGGTCCCTGGCCTCGGCGCGAGGCACCCCCGCCATCAGCAGCCGGTCGTAGTCGGTGTCGAGATGCCGCACCGAGGCGACCACGGCCAGCGTGACGGCGTTCTCGTCGAACACCTTGGCGGCGGCGGTGCGGCCGACCCGGCCGCTGCCTCGCTGCCCGGCGTGCCGGGCGATCTCCTCGGCCCGCTCGGGCGGGCAGCCGGGGAACAGGCGGACGATCTCCTTGGCCATCGCGGCCTGGAACTCCACATCCTCGCCGGCCCGCCGCTCCCTGTCGCGCTCCCGGCGGCGCAGCCGTACTTCCTCGTCGGCCAGGCACTGCTCCTCGGCCAGCGCCAGGGCGGCCTCCTCGACCAGGATGCCCAGCCGCTCGTAGCGCTTGCGCCGCGTGTTGAACCTGACCACCACGGCGGCCAGCCCGCTCTCCTTCTTCGCCCGGCGGCTGAGCGCGGCGTTCCCCGCGGGCACGAAGACGAGATGATCCATGTCCGCGCAGGTCAGGCAGTGTGGCCCGGCGTTCTCCATGATCAGATAGGGGCCCGTGCCGCCACAGCCTGCGCACTCCCAGGCCTTCTGCGACTCCACCACCGTCAGATCGGGAGCCTTGCTCTGCCGCTCGGCGAGCTGCCGTCGGCGGGCCTCGCTCATGTCCGGCGAGATCCAGTGGACCCGGAAGGCGCTGTCATCGCCGTCGGCGACGAACCGCAGTTCCCCGCGGTCACGGCCGGCGGACACATAGGCGACCTGACCCGGGGTGAGCCCCTTGGCCAGCGCCCAGCGCCGGAGCAGGGCGACCGCCTCGGCCATCTTGACGCCGTCGACGGCCGAAAGCTCCTCCAGCGTGGACGCCCGGCCCTGCCGCCAGGTGTCCACGTGCCGGGCGTGCAGCCAGCGCACCCCGGTCAGCACGTCGATCGCGGTGACGAACCTGCGCTGTGCGAGCGCGGCCTCCGCCGCCTCCACGATCCGGCGTTCCAGTTTGCTCACCCCGCCAGCTTGCCGTATCCGGGCTCGCTCAGGGACGCGGAATGTTACGCAGGTTCGCCCTGGCCAGGTTGATCATGCGTCCCACGCCGCCCGTCAGCACCACCTTCCCGGCCGCCAGAGCGAACCCCTTCACCTGCTCCCGGGTGATGCGCGGCGGGATGGACAGCGCGTCGGGGTCGGTGACGACGTTCACGAGGTACGGCCCGGCCGTCCCGAAGGCCGCGGTCAGCGTCTTGCGGACATCCGAGGGATGCTCCACGCTCACGGACGGGATGCCCATCGCGGCGGCGATCGCCGCGTAGTCGACGGGCGTGTAGTCGGTGCCGAAGTCGGGCAGCCCGTCGACCAGCATCTCCAGCTTGACCATGCCGAGCGAGGAGTTGTTGAACACCACGATCTTCACCGGCAAGTCGTGCATCCGCACGGTCAGCAGCTCGCCGAGCAGCATGCCCAGCCCGCCGTCACCCGACATCGAGACGACCTGCCTGCCCGGGGCGGCGAACTGCGCGCCGATGGCGTGCGGAAGCGCGTTGGCCATGCTCCCGTGCGAGAAGGAGCCGATGACGCGGCGGCGGCCGTTGGGCGACAGGTAGCGGGCGGCCCAGACGTTGCACATGCCGGTGTCCACGGTGAACACCGCGTCGTCGTCGGCGAGCTCGTCCACGAGGTCCGCCACATATTCGGGATGGATGGGGACATGGTGCTCGATGTCGTGGGTGTAGGCCTCCACGACGTTGGTCAGCGCCTTGAGGTGCTTGGTGAGCATCCTGTCGAGATAGCGGCGGTCCGTCTTCTGTGTGACCTTGGGCAGCACCGCGCGCAGCGTCTCCCCGACGTCGCCGTGCACGGCCAGCTCCAGCGGTGTCCTGCGGCCCAGCCGCGCGGGATCGTGATCGATCTGGACGGTGTTCCCGCCCGGCAGGAAGTCGGGGTAGGGGAAGTCGGTGCCGACCAGCACCACCAGGTCGGCCTCGTGCATGGCCTCGTAGCAGGCGCCGTATCCCAGCAGCCCGCTCATCCCCACGTCATAGGGGTTGTCGTACTGGATCCACTCCTTGCCGCGCAGTGCGTGCCCGACCGGCGCCAGCGTGCGCGCGGCCAGCGACATGACCTCCTCGTGCGCGTGACGCACCCCCGCGCCGCAGAACAGCATCACCTTCTCCGCGCCGTTCAGCGCCTCCGCCAGCTCCTCCACCTGGTCGGCCGGAGGCCGGAGCGTGCCGCGCCGGGTGAGGAACTCGTGGGTGCCGGTGGCGCTCGCGGCCGGAAGGTCCGCCACGTCGCCCGGAAGCACCACGACCGCGACGCCGTTGTGGCCGATCGCGTGCTGGATGGCGATGCGCAGCACCCGGGGCATCTGCTCGGCCGTACTGATCATCTCGCAGAAGCCGCTGCAGTCCGCGAACAGGCGCCCGGGATGGGTCTCCTGGAAGAACGTGGTGCCGATCTGCGGGCTGGGGATGTGCGAGGCCAGCGCGAGCACCGGGGCACCGCTGCGGTGGGCGTCGTAGAGTCCCTGGATCAGGTGGGTGTTGCCGGGCCCGCAGCTTCCGGCGCAGACCGCCAGACGGCCGGTCACCTGCGCCTCGGCGGAGGCGGCGAACGCGCCGGCCTCCTCGTTGCGCACGTGCACCCAGTCGATGCCGCCGGTCCTGCGGATCGCGTCCACCACAGGGTTCAGGCTGTCGCCCACCACCCCGTAGACCCGTTCCACCCCGATCTGGCGCAGAACCTCGATGAACTGCTCGGCAACGGTTCCCATGGTTCCCCCTCGCTCGTCGCGTTACGGGGTTACCTCACCGGATTTCGCCGGATCACTCTCCACGAAATGGCTGGTCAGCCACCGGGAGGCAGGCCGGGTCTGCGGCCGTCCGAGCGGGGGACCTCTGCGCGCTCCGGTGAATGCGGCACAGGCCGCCGGGTAGGCGGACCGTATGTCACAGCAAGAGAACAGCACACCTCCACCCCAGACCCAGCCCTATCCGGGTGAGAGCGGGGCGATGACCCCCGCGCCCAGGGACGAGATGCGCGACTACGTCGGCCGCGACCTTCTCGCCGGCAAACGCGCGCTGATCACCGGGGGCGATTCCGGCATCGGGCGGGCGGTGGCCGTGGCCTTCGCCAAAGAGGGCGCCGACGTCGCCGTCGCCTACCTGTCCGAGCACCGCGACGCCGAGCACACCAGAAGCCTGGTCGAAAAAGAGGGACGGCGCTGCGTCCTGCTGCCGGGTGATCTCGCCAGGGCGGATCACTGCCGGGAGGTGGTCGAGTCGACGGTCGCCGCGTTCGGAGGGATCGACCTCCTGGTCAACAACGTCGCCACGCAGTCGCCGGTGGAGTCGCTTGAGGAGCTCTCCGACGAGCAGTGGGAGCGCACGTTCGAAGTCAACATCAACTCCTACTTCCGGGTCACCAAGGCCGCGCTTCCGCACATGCCGGAGGGCGGTGCCATCGTCAACACCTCCTCGATCAACGGGTTGCGCGGCAACAAGACGTTGATCGACTACTCCGCGACCAAGGGCGCGATCAACGCCTTCACCTATTCGCTCGCGCAGACCCTTCTCGACCGGGGGATCCGGGTGAACGCGGTGGCGCCCGGCCCGGTGTGGACGCCGCTGATCCCCGCGACCTTCCCCGAGGAGAAGGTCGAGAAGTTCGGCGAGCAGGCACCGATGCAGCGGGCCGCCCATCCCGACGAGATCGCGCCGTCGTATGTTTTCTTTGCCTCTGAGCGGCTTTCGTCCTATTACACCGGCGAAATCCTCGCCCCGATCGGCGGTGAGACGCTCCCCGGTTGAACTTCGTCCACCGATGCCGACCAGGTCGCACCCGGGGAGGCGGTGTCGCCGTCCCCCGTCTCTGCGCGACCCTCCCGTAGGGCCCGGGGTCAGCGGAGGACGAGCACGCTCTCGGCGCGGGGGACGAGCTCGCCGATCACCGGGGCGCCGGGGATCTCCCCGGCGACGAGCAGCCCGCCCGACGTCTGCGCGTCGGCGAGCAGCAGGCGGGTCGTCTCGTCGGTGCCGCCGAAGTCGGTGTGCGGCGCGACCCAGTCCAGGTTCCGGCGCGACCCGCCGGGGACGTAACCGTCCCGCACGGCTTCGCGTGCCCCGGCCAGGTACGGCACGGCCGCCGTGTCGACGATCGCCGTCACCCCGGAGGCCCGCGCCAGCTTGTAGAGATGGCCGAGCAGTCCGAAACCGGTCACGTCGGTGGCACACGTGACGCCCGCCTCGAGGGCGGCCTGGCCGGCGGCGGCGTTCAGTGCGGTCATCGTCGCTATCGCCTCGGGAAAGTTCTCCCCGGTGGCCTTGTGCCGGTTGTTGAGCACGCCGAGACCGAGCGGCTTGGACAGGCTGAGCGGCAGGCCGGGGCGCCCGGCGTCGTTGCGGAGCAGGTGGGCGGGGTCGGCGGTGCCGGTCACCGCCATGCCGTACTTGGGCTCGGGATCGGTGATGCTGTGTCCTCCGGCGAGATGGCATCCGGCCTCCGCGGCGACGGTCGCGCCGCCGCGGAGCACCTCGCGGGCGAGGTCGTAGGGGAGGGTGCCGGTGGGCCAGCAGAGCAGGTTGAGCGCGATCAGCGGACGCCCGCCCATCGCGTAGACGTCGGAGAGCGCGTTGGCGGCGGCGATCCTGCCCCAGTCGAAGGGATCGTCGACGACGGGGGTGAAGAAGTCGACGGTGCTCACGACGGCGGTGCCGTCGTGGATGCGGACCACGGCGGCGTCGTCGCCGGTCTCCAGGCCGACCAGCAGCTCACCGGAGGAGTGCCGGGGCGGTGTGACGCCGAGCCCGGCGAGGGTCTGCTCCAGCTCGCCTGGCGGGATCTTGCAGGCGCATCCGCCGCCCTGGGCGTACTGCGTCAGTCGTCGCTCCATCGGTCCCCCGTCGTGTGATGAGTCACATCAGGTCACGCATGGGCGGCAGCGGGCTCGCCTCCGCGTGAGTGTTCAGGTTGATGCGCGGGTGTTTAGGTTGATGGAGGAATGCACCCGTTCGTTAGGAAAGCTAGCAGGGGCCGTCGAAGATGATCAAGCCTGCCGGTTGGGCGCCGGGCCGGGGTCGCGCCCGGTGAGCGCGGCCCCGCCGGGTGTCCGTTCCGGCTTCCACGGCGTCTTCTACCAGTCTTCTACCAGTCTTCTTCCAGCTCTTCTACCAGCTGATCGGAAGCGCGTGCACGCCGTAGACGGCCATGGCGTCGCGTATGGGGACCTCGTCGGCCGGTACGGCCAGGCGCAGCCCGGGGAACCGGTCGAACAGCATCGGGAAGGCGATGCGCATCTCGACGCGGGCGAGCTGCTGCCCGAGGCATTGGTGCAGCCCGTGCCCGAAGCTCACGTGGCCGCCCGCGGGGTTGGTGATGTCGAGGTGCTCGGGGTCGGCGAAGCGTGAAGGGTCGCGGTTGGCCGCGGGTATCGAGATGGCCACCGAGTCGCCGGCTCTGATGAGCGTGCCTTCGACCTCGATGTCTTCCAGAGCCGAGCGCACGGGGCCGACATGGATGACGCTGAGATAGCGCATCAGCTCCTCGACCGTGTTGTCGATCAGCGAGGGGTCCGTGCGCAGCGCGGTGAGCTGCTCCGGGTGCCGCAGCAGGGCGAACGTGCCGAGCCCGAGCATGTTCGCCGTCGTCTCGTGCCCGGCGGTGAGCAGGATGATCCCGATGTTGGTCAGTTCCTCGTCGGTCAGCTCCCCGCTCGCGACCAGCCCGCCGAGCAGGTCGTCGGCGGGCTCGGCACGCTTGCGCGTGACGAGTCCGGAGAGGAAGCCGCTGATGGTGGTGAACGCGGCCCGCATGTCCTCCGTGGAGGATTCCAGGTTCACGAGCACCGCCGTGGCGTGCTGGAACTCCTCGCGCTCGGCGTAGGGAACGCCGAGCAGCTCGCAGATCACCAGCGAGGGGATGGGGAGGGCGAACTCCCGCACCAGGTCCTGGGGCGGCCCGGCCTTCTCCATCGCGGCGAGCCGCTCCTCGGTGATCTCCCGCACCCTGGGTTCGAGCTGCTTCATCCGCCGCACCGTGAACTGGGCGGTGAGCAGTCTTCGATAGCGGGTGTGCTCCGGCGGGTCCATGCGCGCGAACTGGCCCGGTTCGGCCGGGCTGCGCATTTCCTGTGCCAGCGGATGGGCGATCGGGATGTGGAGCAGCTCGCGCCGGGCGCTGAAGCGGGGGTCGGCGAGGATGGACCGCACGGCCGAGAAGCCGGTGGCGAGCCACCCCACGTGGCCGTCGGGGTAGGTCATCGGCGTGATGGGCCGCTCCTCGCGCAGGGAGCGCAGCTGCTCCGGCGGGTCGAAGGGACCGGGGCGGCCGGTGGGAAAGGTGATCGGCTCAGGGCGGGACTCTGTCATCTCCATGCTCCTATGCGTCGATGCGATCCATCACTGGCTAGAAAACTACATGAGATGCAATTTTTCAACGAATGCAGAAGATGGTCGCATGCACTAAGCTGCCCGCATGGCCGAGGTTCCGGGACTGCGCGAGCGCAAGAAGCTCCGCACCCGGCATGCCCTGGTCGCGGCGGCCCTGCGCCTGTTCATGGAGAAGGGCTACGACCAGACGACCGTCTCGGAGATCGCCGCGGCGGTGGAGGTGTCGACGCGGACCTTCTTCAGTTACTTCGCGAGCAAAGAAGATGTGCTCTTCCACAACTCGCGGGCCGGTCTCGACCTCGCGCTGCGGACGGTCGCCGAGCGCCGGCACGGCGAAGGCGCGGTCGACCTCCTGGCCCGCGCCGTCAGGAGCAGTCTGGCCGGGCTTCCCCAGGACGCCGGGTCCCGGGACGAGATGACCACCATCAACCATCTGGTCATGACGGTCCCCTCGCTCCGGGCGCGTGCCCTGCTGCTCCTCTTCGACACCCAGCGCGAGCTGGCCGAAGCCCTGCACGAGGCATGTCCCGACGAGCTGGGCCGCACCGAGGCCGCCGCGGTCGTCGGCGCGGTGGCGGGCGCGGCCAAGCTGGCGGGGTTCGTCAGCATGAACCGCGGTGACCCGCTTGAGCGGGTTCTGGAAGACAGCATCCGGGCAGCCGAGATCGCCCTCGCGGGCATGCGAGCCGTCGCCGCCGCGCCTGGGCGCTGAATCCGTGGCCGCTTCCCGCGGCGCGTGGGATGGCCGAGTCCCCGGCACACGCGGGCGTGAACCCGGACGAGGGTTTGTGGCGAGACATGGCTGACCACTTTTCCCCACGGAAAGGCCGGCCTCCATGCCATGGTGCCCGCAATGACCGCACCATCCGCCATCCGGTCCTCTGACGCGGATCTCCTCAGGGAGTCCCGGTCCCGCCCGGAGGCGTTCGCCGCGTTGTTCGACCGCTACGGCGACATGCTCTACCGATATGTCTCCCGGCGGCTGGGCCCCGAGGTCGCGGAGGATCTGGTCGGCGAGACGTTCCTGATCGCCTTCGCCCGCCGGGAGCGCTACGACCTGGCTTATGCCGAAGCCCGTCCATGGCTGTTCGGCATCGTCACCAAGCTCATCTCCCGGCATCACCGCACCGAGGGCGCCCGCTACCGGGCGTTGCAGCGCGTTTCCGCCGATGACACCGCCGAATCCCCCGCCGACCCGGTGGCCGCGCGGGTGACCGCCCAGGCGTCCCGGCCGATGCTCGTCCAGGCACTGGCCGGGCTCCCGCGCAGGGACCGCGACGTCCTGTTGCTGATCGCCTGGGGCGACCTGTCGTACGAGGAGGCCGCGCAGGCTCTCGGCATCCCGGTCGGGACCGTACGGTCCCGCCTGAACAGGGCCCGGCGGAAGGTCCGCGCCGTGCTCGGTGACACCAGCCCGATGCATGAGGAGGAGTGACCATGGACGACCTGACGATGCTCCGCGACCTCGGCCGCGATCTGGAGCACGAACCACCGGCCACGCTCGTGCGCCAGCGGCAGCGCCTGCTCGACGCGTCGGCCCGCCCGCGCCCCCGGCTCCGCCTGCCTCGGCCGCGCGGCTGGATGGCGCTGGGACTGGCCGCCGCGGCCACCGCCGCCATCGCCGTCATCCCCGCCGTGCTCCTGAACGGACGTTCCACCGTGCCGAGCCCGCCGGGAGATCGGCCGGCCAAACAGGACAAGGCGCTCAACGTGCTGGTGGTCGGGACCGACAGCCAGGTGGGCACGCCTCGCTTTCGCTCCGCGGGCGCGCGCAGCGACATGATGATCCTGTTGCACCTGCCGGTCGACCGTAAGAACGTCAAGGTCATCAGCATCCCCCGGGATTCGATGGTCCGGATCCCCGCCTGCGAGTCCCCGGCGGGGAAGACCGTTCCCGCCCATGTCGGCATGATCAACTCGGCGTTCTTCGAGGGCGGGCTGGCCTGCGCCTGGAAGACGGTCGAGGCGGAGACGGGAGTCCGCGTCGATCACGCGATGGAGATCGAGTTCTCCGGGTTCAAGGGCATGGTGAACGCACTCGGCGGGGTGGAGGTCACACTGCCGAAGGCCGTGTACGACCCCAAGTCGAAGCTGAGGCTGGCCGCCGGCAGGCATGTCGTCAACGGAGAAGTGGCGCTCGCCTACGTACGGACCCGACACTCGCTTGGCGACGGGTCCGACCTGGGGCGGATCAAACTTCAGCAGCAGTTCATGAGCGCCATGGCGAAGAAGGCGATGAAGTCGCTCACCGATCCCGCCAGGCTCTCCTCCTTCCTCGGCGAGGCCACCAAGTGGATCAAGACCGATGCCGGGCTCGACCTGTCGACGATGTACGCCGTCGCCCGCAGCGTGGAGAAGACCGCGCCGGACGCCGTGGTGTTCGCCACGGTCCCCGTCCGCCCTTTCGCCGCCGATCTCAATCGGCTCGAATGGGACCGCCCCGCCGCCGACCGGCTCTTCGCCTCGATCAAGGGGGACGCCGGCTGAGCCCTGCCCGCAGGGCCCGGACGCCCGGCCGGGGCTTCGCAGGGGACCGATGACCCCGCGTCGGACCCCGGTCCGGAGCCTCGGCCGGATCAGGGCGAGGCCCCGGACCGGGGCGAGGCTCCGGATCAGGGCGAGGCGTAAACTGAACCCAGGAAGATCGTCATCGGTGGCGCCCGGTGGAGGTGCGTTCGCACGAACCCCTCGCCGATCTCGCGAGAGCCCGACCGCATCCGAAGGTCGCCCTTCACCAGCGAGGTAGCGCACCATGAACGCAACGCCCGCGCTTTTCCGGCCCGTCGAGCTGGGTGCCCTGACCCTTCCCAATCGCATCGTCATGGCGCCGATGACCCGATCGAGAGCCGCCGCCGACGGCACGCCCACCCCGCTCATGGCCACCTACTACGCTCAGCGGGCCTCCGCGGGCCTCATCATCACCGAGGGCACCCATCCCAGCCCCGCGGGCCGTATCGGCCCCGCCGTTCCCGGCCTGCACACCGACGAGCACCAGCGTGGCTGGGCTCGGATCGCGGACGCGGTGCACGAGGCGGGCGGGCACGTCTTCGTCCAGCTGATGCACGCCGGCCGGCTCGCTCATCCCGGCTTCCTCGACGGCCTGCATCCCGTCGCGCCGTCTCCGGTCCGCGCCAACACCTCCGTCTACACCCCGGACGGGCGGGTGGACGCGGTCACGCCCCGCGAGCTGACGGACGCGCAGATCCGTCAGATCGTCGACGACTTCGCCCGGGCGTCCCGGCGTGCGATCGCGGCGGGCCTGGACGGTGTGGAGATCCACGCCGCCAACGGCTATCTGCTGCACCAGTTCCTCGGCGACAGCAGCAATCTGCGCACCGACGCGTGGGGCGGTGACACCGCCGGGAGGATACGGGTGGTCGCCGAGGTCGTGCGCGTCGTCGCCGAGGCCGTCGGACCGGACCGGGTGGGCCTGCGGATCTCGCCGGGTAACCGTTTCGGCGATCTGGCCGAGCGGAATCCGCACGAGGTGTACGCCGCGCTGGTCCGCGAGCTGGCCGATGATCCGATCGTCTACCTTCACCTGAAGGAGAGCGGGGACGTCCCGCTGGACGGACTGATCCGCGAGCTGTGGCCGACCGCCCTGGTGGTCACGCCGCTGAACAGCCCGTCCGACCTGACCAAGACCGACTCGGCTGCATGGTGGCTGGAGCGCGGGGCGGACATGATCGCCTTCGGGAGCGCCTTCATCGCCAATCCCGACCTGGTCGAACGGCTCCGTATCGGAGCGCCCCTGAACCACCTCGCCCCCATCCCCGACGGCGTGTACGGCGGAGGCCCGAAGGGCTATACCGACTACCCCACGCTCCGTGACCTGGTCTGACGGTCCCGGGGTTGTGGCCGAGGGGTGGGAGACAGCGGATCGGCCGCTTGAGGAGTGGGGTTTCGTGCCGCCGTCATGCTTGAACGGTGGTAATCGGTCGTTCGTCCTTTTTGAGCGATTAGACCAGATGGGCTCGGGTACGACCGCACCATGGCACGGGGAGGACGGTTCTCCCGCTGGCCGGTGATCCGGCAGCTCAGGGGAGAGGACGCCAGGGGTGACGCCGCGCGTTCGGCGCGCACCGACGCGCTGAGGCCCCGCACCGAGGAAGCGGACACGGTCGCGCGATCGGTCTGCCCGTACTGCGCGGTCGGGTGCGGCCAGCTCGTCTACGTCAAGGACGGCAGGGTCACCCAGATCGAGGGCGATCCCGACTCGCCCGTCTCCCGCGGCCGGCTGTGCCCCAAGGGGGCGGCGAGCAAGCAACTCGTCACCCATCCCGGCCGGCCGACGCGCGTGCTCTACCGGCGCCCGCACGGCACCGAGTGGGAGAGCCTCGACCTCGAGACCGCGATGGACATGATCACCGACCGGGTGCTGCGGACCCGGCGGGAGACCTGGCAGCAGGAGGACGGGGGCAAGGTCGTCCGGCGCACCCTGGGCATCGCGAGCCTGGGCGGAGCGACGCTCGACGACGAAGAGAACTATCTGATGAAGAAGCTCTACACCGCCTTGGGCGCCATCCAGGTGGAGAACCAGGCCCGTATTTGACACTCCGCCACCGTCCCCGGTCTGGGGACCAGCTTCGGGCGTGGCGCTGCCACGGACTTCCAGCAGGACCTGGCGAACTCCGACTGCATCGTCATCCAGGGCTCCAACGTGGCCGAATGCCACCCGGTGGGGTTCCAATGGGTGGTGGAGGCCAGGGCCCGGGGGGCGAAGGTCTTCCACGTCGACCCGCGCTTCTCGCGGACCAGCGCGCTCGCCGACCGGCACCTGTCGATCCGCGCCGGGAGTGACATCGTCCTGCTCGGTGCGCTGGTCAACCACGTGCTCACGAACGAGCTGGACTTCCGCGACTACGTGCTGGCCTACACCAACGCCTCGTCGATCATCTCCGAACGCTTCAAGGACACCGAAGACCTGGACGGGCTGTTCTCCGGCTTCGATCCGGAGAAGCGCAGCTACGACCCGTCGAGCTGGTCGTACGAGAGCGCGGAGGCGGAGGCGGAGGCGGAGGCGGCGGGCGAGCGGCTGGAGGGCGGCCCGCAGCACGCCGAGGTCGCGGGGCCGGAGCAGTACGGCGCGGGCGGCCCCGCGACGCACGCCGGGCCGCCCACCGATCCGACGCTGCGCCACCCGCGCTGCGTCTACCAGATCCTCAAACGGCACTTCGCCCGCTACACCCCCGAGCTTGTGGCCGAGCTGTGCGGCATCTCCCGGCCGGAGTTCGCCGAGCTCGCCGAGGCGATCACGGCGAACTCCGGCCGGGAACGCACCACCGCCTGGGTGTACTCGGTCGGCTGGACCCAGCACACGGTGGGCGTGCAGTACATCCGCACGGCCGCGATCCTGCAGCTGCTGCTCGGCAACATGGGCCGTCCCGGCGGCGGCATTCTGGTGCTGCGCGGGCACGCCAGCATCCAGGGCTCCACCGACATCCCGACGCTGTTCAACATCCTGCCGGGATACCTGCCGATGCCTCACGCCCACCGGCACGAGAGTCTGGACGACTACCTCGCCAAGGCGGGGCCCGACACCGGATTCTGGGGCAGGAAACGCTCCTACCTGGTGAGCCTGCTCAAGGCGTGGTGGGGCGAGGCGGCCACGGAGGACAACGACTTCTGCTTCGGCCACCTGCCGCGCCTCACCGGTGACCACAGCCACTTCACGACCGTCATGGGACAACTCGACGGCACCGTGAAGGGCTACTTCGTGGTGGGGGAGAACCCCGCGGTCGGCTCCTCCGGCGGCAAGGCGCAGCGTCTCGGACTGGCCAATCTCGACTGGCTGGTGGTGCGCGACCTGACCCTGGTGGAGACGGCCACGTTCTGGAAGGAAGGCCCGGAGCTTGAGACCGGGGAGATGCGCACCGAGGACATCGCCACCGAGGTCTTCTTCCTGCCCGCCGCGAGCCACGTGGAGAAGGACGGCACCTTCACCAACACCCAGCGGCTGCTGCAGTGGCGGGAGAAGGCGCTCGATCCGCCGGGCGACTGCCGCAGCGAACTGTGGTTCTACTACCACCTGGGCAAGCGGATCCGGCAACGGCTGGGCGACGATGAGATCGACCGTCCGGTGCGCGAGCTGACCTGGGACTATCCCGAGCACGGCGAGCACCGGGAGCCCTCGGCGGAGGCTGTGCTGCGCGAGATCAACGGCACCGGTCCCGACGGGCGGGCGCTGTCGGGCTACATCGATCTGCGGCCCGACGGGTCGACCCGGTGCGGCTGCTGGATCTACTGCGGGGTCTACGCCGACGAGGTCAACCAGGCGGCCCGGCGCAGGCCGGGACGCGAGCAGAGCGAGGTCGCGCCCGAATGGGGCTGGGCGTGGCCGGCCAACCGGCGCATGCTGTACAACCGCGCCTCCGCCGACCCCGAGGGCCGGCCGTGGAGCGAGCGCAAGGCCTACGTCTGGTGGGACCCGGACAAGGGCGAGTGGACCGGGCACGACGTGCCGGACTTCGAGGCGGACAAGCCACCGGACTACCGGCCCCCGGAGGGAGCCACGGCCGAGGCGGCGCTGGCCGGAACCGACCCGTTCATCATGCAGGCCGACGGCAAGGGCTGGCTGTTCGCCCCGGTGGGCCTGGTGGACGGGCCGATGCCGGCGCACTACGAGTCGCACGAGTCGCCGATGCACAATCCGCTGTACGGCCAGCAGGCCAACCCCGTCCGCCGGATCTACCATCGTGCCGAGACCCCGTACAACCCGCCGGAGTCACCGCGCTTCCCCTACGTGCTGACGACCTACCGGCTCACCGAGCACCACACGGCAGGCGGGATGAGCCGGCCGCTGGCCTACCTCGCCGAGCTGCAGCCCGAGCTGTTCTGCGAGGTGTCCCCGCAGCTCGCAGAACAGCTTGGGCTGGTCAACGGCGACTGGGCGACGATCGTGACGACGCGCACCGCGATCGAGGCCCGCGTTCTCGTGACCGGACGCGTCCGCCCGCTGCGCCTGCAAGGACGCGAGGTGCACCAGGTCGGCCTGCCGTTCCACTGGGGGTGGAGCGGCCTGGTGACCGGCGACGTCGCCAACGACCTGATGCCCGTCGTGCTCGATCCGAACGCCTACATCCAGGAGTGCAAGGCCGTGACCTGTGATCTGCGGCCCGGCAGGCGCCCCAGAGGGAAGGCACTGCTCGATCTGATCGAGGAGTATCGCCGTGGCTGAGCGAATGGGGTTCTTCACCGACACGAGCATCTGCATCGGGTGCAAGGCGTGCGAGGTCGCCTGCAAGGAGTGGAACGACATCCCCGACGACGGGTTCGTCTTCCGGGCGACCTCCTACGACAACACGGGAAGCCTGGGGGCGAGCACCTGGCGCCACGTGGCCTTCATCGAGGAGCGGAGCCTGGTGCGGGCGGGCGAGGAGCAGGCAGACGACCAGGAAACCGGCTCGATCGACCGCTGGCTGATGTCGTCCGACGTGTGCAAGCACTGCACGCATGCCGCCTGCCTGGACGTCTGCCCGACGGGGGCGCTGTTCCGCACCGAGTTCGGCTCGGTGGTGGTGCAGGCGGACATCTGCAACGGATGCGGGTACTGCGTGCCGGCCTGCCCCTACGGCGTGATCGACCGCAGGGAGCGCGACGGGCGGGCGTTCAAGTGCACGATGTGCTACGACCGCCAGCTCGGCGGGCTGGAGCCGGCCTGCGCCAAGGCGTGCCCGACCGACTCCATCCAGTTCGGGCCGCTGGACGAACTGCGTGCCCGCGCCGAGGAGCGGGTGGAACGGCTGCACGCGGAGGGCATGCCGGAGGCCCGGTTGTACGGTGCGGACCCCGGCGACGGCGTGGGCGGCGACGGGGCGTTCTTCCTGCTGCTGGACGAGCCCGAGGTGTACGGCCTGCCGCCCGACCCGGTGGTCACCACCCGGGACCTGCCCGGGATGTGGCGGTGGGCCGCAGGGGCGGCACTCTCCCTGACCGGGGTCGTGGCGATGTCCTTCCTGAGGAGCAAACGATGATGCGCCGAGCCGAGGTCCGCGAGCGTCCCCGGGGGTGGCGGTGAGGCGGGAAGAGTCGATGGTGCCGGAGGCGGAGTTCCGGTCCTACTACGGGCAACCGGTGATCAAGGCTCCGGTCTGGCACGAGCCGCACATGCCCCTGTACCTCTATCTGGGCGGCCTGTCGGGGGCCGCGTCGGTGATGTCGGCCATGGCCGGGCTCACCGGACACGACCGGCTCGCGCTCACCGCCAGGGTCACGGCGGCCACCGGGGCCGCCGTCGGCGCCGGTTTCCTGATCGCCGAGCTCGGCCGGCCCGAGCGGTTCCTCAACATGCTGCGCGTGTTCAAGCTCACCTCGCCGATGAGCGTCGGCTCCTGGACCCTGGCCACCCACGGCGGCCTGACGGCGGTCGCGGCCGCCGCGGCCGTCGCCACCCTGCCCGGCTCCAAGGCTGCCGCGGCCCTGCCCGCCGGGATCTCCGCGGTCCTGCCCGCCGTCGGCGACGCGGCGGCTCTGGCCGCCGCGGTGACCGGCCCGCTGATGTCCACCTACACCGCCGTGCTCGTGGCCGACACCGCCGTGCCCGCCTGGCACGAGGCGCACCGGGAGCTGCCGTTCCTGTTCGCCGGGAGCGCGCTGGCCAGCGCGGGCGCCATCGGCATGCTGGCCACTCCTCGCGCGCAGGCGGGCCCGGCCCGTGCCGTCGCGATCGTGGGAGCCGCCGTGGAGACGGTCGCCGGCGAGGTGATGGAACGCCGTCTGGGGCTGGTCGGCGAGCCGTACCGGCAGGGCAGGGGAGGCAGGCTGATGCGCGCGGCCCGAGCCCTCACCGCCGGTGGCGCCCTGCTCGCCACGATGGCCGGGCGCAGCCGCGTGCTCACCGCGCTGTCCGGCCTCGCCCTCACCGCCGGCGCCCTGTGCACGCGTTTCGGCGTCCTGGAGGCCGGCAGGGCGTCGGCCGCCGATCCGAAGTACACGGTGGTGCCTCAGCGGCGGCGTCTCGACGCCGGGGAACACGCATCGGTCCCGGCACGACTGTAGGGCGGGCGGTCCGGGGCGCGGGTCCCGGCGGACCGTAGGGGGCGGTCCGGGGTGTGGGTCCGGCGGACCCGTAGGCGGGCGGTCCGGGCGCCGGTTCACGACGCGTCCCCGCCCGAAAGCCGCGCCTGTCCGAAGGCCGCGTCCGTTCGCGGGTAGGTTCTTCATCGGAGGCGTCCGGGCGCCTGGTGGCCCCCGCGGTCTTCAAAACCGACGAGGCCGGGTCTCTCGGCCTGGCGGGTTCGATTCCCGTCCGCCTCCGCTCTATTTTCGAAGTGTGGATCCACGAAGGCGTGTGCCACGCACCGACGTCGTTCTCGCTGATCCGCGGCTGGTCGCGGCGGCGGGACGGCTGGGGCGGGCCGTCGTCAAAGACGCGGTGACGCAGGCCCAGTGGCAGGCACGGCGGGGCGGCATCGGTCCCGGGGAGGTCGCCGACGCGGCCGTGGCGGCGCTTCCGCCCTATGCCACGAGCCTGCGGCCAGTGATCAACATGACCGGCGTGCTCGTCCACACCAACCTCGGCCGGGCCCCTCTGTCATCCGCCGCGACAGAGGCGATGGCCGCCGCGGCGGGTTCCGCCGACGTGGAGTTCGACCTGGTCACCGGAGCCCGAGCCCGTCGCGGGCGGGGGGCGATGGACGCGCTCGCGCGGGCCGTGCCCGCCGCCGAGGACGTGCACGTGGTCAACAACAACGCCGCCGCGCTCGTGCTGGTGGCCACCGCGCTCGCCGCCGGGCGGCAGATCGTGATCAGCCGGGGCGAGCTGGTGGAGATCGGAGACGGGTTCCGCATCCCCGACCTGCTCGTCTCCACCGGTGCGAGGCTGTGCGAGGTCGGCACCACCAACCGCACCTGCTACGCGGACTACGCGGCGGCCGTGGGACCGGAGACCGGGTTCGTGCTCAAGGTGCACCCGTCGAACTTCCGGGTCGAGGGCTTCACCGGTTCGGCCGGGGTCGCGGAGCTCGCCGGGCTCGGCGTGCCCGTCGTGGCAGACATCGGCTCGGGTCTGCTCATGAGGGAGCCGTCGCTGCCCGGCGAGCCCGATGCGGCGAGCACGCTGGCGGCCGGAGCCGACCTCGTCACCGCCAGTGGTGACAAGCTGCTCGGCGGGCCGCAGGCGGGACTCCTGCTCGGCCGCCGTGACCTGGTCGAACAATGCAGGCGGCACCCGCTCGCCCGCGCCCTGCGGGTGGACAAGCTGACGCTGGCCGCCCTGGAGGCGACGCTGCGCGGACCCGACACCCCCGTCCACCGGGCGCTGCACGCCGATCCGGCGGTGCTGCGCGAGCGCGCCGAGGCACTCGCCGGGACGCTGGCCGAGGCCGGGGTCGACGCCAGGGCCGTATCGACCGAGGCCACCGTGGGCGGCGGCGGGGCGCCCGGCGTGAGGCTGCCGAGTGCCGCGGTGAGCCTGCCCGAGCGGCTCGCCGTACCGCTGCGGACCGGCGAGCCCCCGGTCGTCGGCCGGATCGAGGGGGGACGGCTCCTGCTCGACCTGCGGGCCGTCCTCCCGGAGCGGGACGACGTCGTGGTGCGTGCGGTTCTCGGGGTGAGCGGCTGATGCACGTCGTCGCCACGGCCGGTCACGTCGACCACGGGAAGTCCACGCTGGTGCGGGCGCTCACCGGGATGGAACCCGACCGGCTGGCGGAGGAACGGCGGCGAGGGCTGACGATCGAGCTCGGCTACGCCTGGACGACGCTGCCCTCGGGCGAGCGGCTGGCCTTCGTCGACGTACCCGGGCACGAGCGGTTCCTCGGCACGATGCTGGCCGGAGTCGGCCCCGCGCCCGCCGTCATGTTCGTGGTGGCGGCCGACGAGGGCTGGATGCCGCAGTCGGAGGAGCACCTGGTGGCGCTTGAGACTCTTGGGGTACGGCACGGCCTGCTCGCGGTGACCCGCGCCGATCTCGCCGACCCCGCGCCGGTGATCGGGCAGGCACGGACCCGGCTGGCCGCGAGCGGCCTGGACAGGGCCGAGGCCTTGGCGGTGAGCGGGCGCACCGGCCAGGGGCTCGGCGAGCTGCGAGGGGCGCTGGACCGGCTGGTGGCGGGGTTGCCCGTACCCGACCCCGAGGCCCCGGTGAGGCTGTGGATCGACCGGGTCTTCAGCGTGCGCGGCAGCGGCACGGTCGTGACCGGGACGCTGTCAGAAGGCAGGATCACGGCGGGGAACGAACTGGCGCTTCCCGGCGGGCCGGCGCGAGTCCGGGCCCTGGAGTGCCTGAAGGAGCCGGTGACCTCGGTGACCGGTGTGGCGCGGGTGGCCGTCAACCTCCGCGGCCGGGGCGTCCCCGAGCGAGGCCAGGCCCTGGTCACACCTGGCGCGTGGACGTTCACCGACCTGGTGGACGTACGGCTCCGCCCGGCCGGATCACCGGGCGGTGGCCTTCCGGGTGGTGATCGGCTGGGTCAGCCTGGCGGTGGTTCGCCGGATCAGCCGGGTAGCGGTCGGCCGGGCCGGGGGAAGTCCGAGCGGGCCGGGGTGCCGGACGGCGGTCGGGGCGAGGGCCGTCTGCCGGAGCGGCTGACCGCGCACATCGGGTCGGCGGCGGTGGCGTGTGCGGTGCGCCCGCTCGGTGACCGGATCGTACGGCTGCGCCTGGCCCGGCCGCTTCCGCTGCATGTGGGCGATGTGCTGCTGCTGCGTGACCCCGGCCGGGGCCGCGGCGAGGTGCGGGTGCTCGCCGCGGCGAGCGTGCTCGACGTGCGACCGCCCGCGCTGCGCCGCCGGGGCGCGGCGCGGGACCGCGCGGCCGAACTGGCGGCCGCCGTACCGGATGCGGCCTCCCTGCTGGGCACGCACCGGCTGCTGCGCACGGGTGATCTGCTGGCCATGGGATGCGCCCCCGGAAGCGGACCGGTGTGCGGAGACTGGCACGCGGATCCGGCGTACTGGTCCCGGATGGGGGAGCGGCTGGCCGATGCCGTCCTGCGCCATCGGGCGGAGCATCCGCTGGAGCCCGGCATGCCGGTCGAGGCGGCCCGCCACGAGCTCGGCCTGCCCGACCGGCGGCTGGTGACGGCACTCGTGCGGCCGCCGTTCACGGTGGCCGACGGGCGGATCACCGAGGGGCCGCGAGGCCTGCCCGCGCCGGTGGCCCGGGCGGTCGACCGGCTCGGCGCCGAGCTGTCCGCCCGGCCCTTCCTGGCACCGGAGGCCTGGCGGCTGGCCGAGCTGGGGCTGGGCCACCGGGAGCTGGCGGCGGCCGTGTCGGCGGGGGCCCTGCTACGCGTGACCGACGGGATCGTCCTGCTTCCCGGCGCGGACACCCGGGCGGCGGAACTGCTGGCCCGCCTGCCGCAGCCGTTCACGGTCAGCCAGGCCAGGCAGGCCCTGAACACCAGCCGCAGGGTCGCGGTGCCACTGCTGGAGCACCTTGACCGGAGAGGGCTCACCGAGAGGGTGGACGAGGTCCACCGCCGGTGCCGGGCGTCGTCGCCGATGTGACCAGCGGGTATATGTTTGAACTGGGGGAACACCATCGTTTTCGGGGGTAGCGATGGTTGGTCATCTACCGCGCGGACCGCTCGCGGGAGCCATCGGGACGATATGGCTCGTCGCCTCCAGCCCGGTTTCGATCATCTCCTCCTTCATGGGCAACGGCCGTTCGGACCGCACCGGCTCCGGGCCCATCTCGCGCTCGCCGTTCGCCGCGACCGTCATCCACGTGTCCGGCGGCATCCGCGACATGCCCCGACCTGGCCGTGATCATCGTGCTCGCCGTGAGGCGGCGCCTTCCGGCCCGAACCCGACCCGCCAATCTCCTGATCACGTTGAGTCCGGAACGCTTCCACACCCCGGTGGCGCCGGACCAGGGGAGGTGACCGCACGACCACGTGACGGCGGCTGAACGGCCGCTTCACGCCTGTTTCATCGGCACTTCGACTAGGAAGGAAACACCATGCCTGGCAACAAGGCCGTCTCCTACCAGGGGCCGGGCAGGGTCGAGGTCCAGGACACCGCCTACCCCGAATTCGAGCTCAAGGAGGGCCCGGGAGTCAACCCGCTCAACGTGGGACGCAAGGTCCCGCACGGCGTGGTCCTCAAGGCCGTCGCGACGAACATCTGCGGCAGCGACCAGCACATGGTCCGCGGCCGGACCACCGCGCCGGCCGGTCTCGTCCTCGGTCACGAGATCACCGGTGAGGTCGTGGAGACCGGCTCCGACGTGGAGTTCATCAAGGTCGGCGATCTCGTGTCCGTACCGTTCAACATCGCCTGCGGACGCTGCCGCAACTGCAAGGAGGGCAAGACGGGCGTCTGCGAGAACGTCAACCCGGACCGGCCCGGTTCGGCGTACGGCTACGTCGACATGGGCGGCTGGGTCGGAGGACAGGCCGAGTACGTCCTCGTTCCCTACGCCGACTGGAATCTGCTCAAGTTCCCGGACAAGGACCAGGCGATGGAGAAGATCCTCGACCTGGCCATGCTCTCGGACATCTTCCCGACCGGCTACCACGGTTGCGTCTCGGCCGGGGTGACGACGGGATCCACCGTCTACGTCGCGGGCGCCGGCCCGGTCGGGCTCGCCGCGGCCGCCTCGGCGTTCCTCCTCGGAGCCGCCGTGGTCATCGTCGGCGATCTGAACAAGGACCGCCTGGAGCAGGCCCGCAGCTTCGGCTGCGAGACCGTCAACGTGGCGGAGGGCGAGCCGAAGGACCAGATCGAGCAGATCCTCGGTGAACCCGAGGTGGACTGCGGCGTCGACGCCGTCGGCTTCGAGGCCCGCGGCCACGGGCGCGACGCGGAGACCGAACGTCCCGCCACCGTGCTCAACTCGCTCATGGACCTCACTCGGGCGGGTGGCGCGCTCGGCATCCCGGGCCTGTACGTGACGGGAGACCCGGGAGGTGTGGACGACGCCGCCAAGGTGGGGTCACTGTCCATCCGGCTCGGTCTGGGCTGGGCCAAGTCGCACAGCTTCGTCACCGGCCAGTGCCCCGTCATGCGGTACAACCGCAAGTTGATGATGGCGATCCTGCACGACCGGGTGCAGATCGCGAAGGCGGTCAACGCCACGCCGATCCCGCTCGACGAGGCACCTCGGGGGTACGAGGAGTTCGACCACGGTGCCGCACGCAAGTATGTGCTGGACCCGCACGGGATGATCAGCAAGACCGGATGACGGCGTCCCGCCGCCAGGGAACGCCGTTCCCTGAACCGGCACCCGCCCGCCGAGTTCGCACGTGCCCGCCGGCCGCGGCGCGGGCACGTCGGACGGCCGGGGAGCACCCGGCGACGGGCGGGGCCGGTGGGCGGCGGGCGCGCCGTGGACAAGCATCTCTCGGAACACGACATCCACGGACAAGTCAAGTAAGTAATGACTTCTTTTCTTTTTACTAGTTTCAACCAGGTTGCTTCCAGAGCTTTGCTGGAAGCAACCGACCGTCATGACCCTTGTTGAATGACCTTGTTGAACGAAGAACCCGTCATGTGCATATCTCATCGTCGCCGACACTCGTCCATCATCCATAGTCCCTTCGCGGCAGCCGCCTGAGACGCCTGTCGAGATCCCAGATCCCCCCTGAGAAATTTCAGGAGGCCGTCATGGCTCGCTCACGTATCGTTTTCTCTCTTTCGCTCGTCGCCGCCATCGCGCTGGTGGCGCTGGTGCTCGGAGTGGTGGGAGGCCGGGCGACAAGCTCGGCCGGTCAGGCGGCGGGCGGGGGCGCGGGCGGAGCGGCAAGTGGCAAGAAAATCGACGTGATCATCAAGGCGAGCGACTCCTCGTTCTGGCAGACGATGATCGCGGGGGCCAAGCAGGCGGGTGGGGATTTCGGCCTCGTCGTGAGCACCTTCGGCCCCACGTCGGAGACGAACATCGACCAGCAGGTGCAGCTGGTGGAGAACTCCATCTCCCGGGGTGTCAGCGGGCTCGTCATCGCGCCCAACTCCTCCAGCGCCCTGAACTCGGCGATCGACCGGGCGCGTAAGGCGGGCCTCAAGGTGATCACTGTGGACAGCCGCGTGACCACCCCCTCGGAGGGGTTCATCGGCACCGACAACGTCAAGGCCGGAATGCAGGCCGGCAAGCGCATGTGCGAGCTGCTCAAGGCGCAGAACAAGACGAGCGGCAGCGTCATGATCGAGTCCTCCGTGGCCGGCATCCAGTCGCTGGTCGACCGGGACGCCGGCTTCAAGCAGGGCCTCGCGCTCAACTGCCCCCAGGTCAAGGTGACGCTTCAGCGCTACAACAACAACGACATCAACACCGCGGCGTCGCAGGTCAACGACGCGCTGACCGCCAACCCGGACCTGGCCGGGGTGTTCGCGGACAACAACACCTCGGGAGTCGGCGCGGCGCGGGCGATCCAGGACAACAAGGTGGCTGACACCGTCCCCGTCGTGGCGTTCGACTCCGACCCGCAGGAGAACGCCGCGCTGGCCGCCGGAACCATCGACGCGCTGGTGGTGCAGAACCCGTACTTCTTCGGTTACCAGGGCGTCCTGGCGGCCGGAATGGCCACCGTCGACCGCATCCCGCCGCGGGACATCGATCCCGGCGCGGTCGTGGCGGACAAGAAGAACATGAACGAGCCCGATGTGAAGCAACTGCTCAACCCGCCCACGATGAAGGCGGAATGATGGTCACTCCTGTCGTCGAGCTACGCGACGTCTCCAAGGCCTTCGGCCCCGTCCAGGCGCTCAGCAATGTCTCGCTCCGCCTCGTCCCCGGCCAGGTGAACTGCCTCGCCGGGGAGAACGGCGCGGGGAAGTCGACCCTGATCCGGGTGCTGACGGGCGCGCTGCGCCGGGACAGCGGCACCTACGAGATCGACGGCCGGCCGGTCACCACGCCGACCCCGGCGCATATGCGCGCGGCCGGTATCCAGGCCGTCTACCAGGAGCTCAGCCTCCTCCCGCACCTGTCGGTCGCGGAGAACCTGTTCATGGGCCGCCTCCCCGCGCGCAGCGGGGTCATCGCCAGGGGGCGGTTGCACGACCATGCCAGGGAGGCCCTCGACGAGGTCGGCCTGACGGACCTCAGTCCGGACGCGATCGTGGAGCGGCTCCCGGCGGCCACGCGCCAGCTCGTGGAGATCGCCAAGGTGCTGACCGCGGAGTCCGTCAAGGTGATCGTGTTCGACGAGCCGACGACGGCGCTCACCGAGGCGGAGTCGGAGCGGCTTCTGGAGCACATCAGGCGGCTGCGTGAGCGCGGTATAGCGATGCTCTACGTGACCCACCGGCTTGAGGAGATGTTCGAGATCGGTGACTGGGTGACCGTCCTGCGGGACGGGGGCCTGTCGGAGGAAGGGCCGATCAGCAACTACGACGAGGATCGCCTGATCACCGCGATGGTCGGCCGGGAGATCAGCTCGCTCTACCCGGAGACCCACCGGCACGCCGGAACGCCCGTGCTGCGGGTGCGGGGACTGCGCCGCTTCGACAGCTCGCCGGCCATCGACCTCCATGTCGGATCCGGAGAGATCCTCGGCATAGGAGGGCTGCTGGGGTCGGGACGGAGCGGGTTGCTGATGTCCATCTTCGGCGCGACCCCTGTCGTGGCGGGCGAGGTGGAGATCGAGGGCAGGCCCGTGAAACCGTCCGGGCCGCGCACGATGATGAACGCCGGGGTGGGGCTGCTCACCGAGGACCGCAAGGTGCTGGGGCTGCTGCCGGAGCTGTCGATCCGGGAGAACGTCACCATCGCCAGCCTGCGGTCCGGCTCCCGGCGCGGTCTCCTGCCCGGCAGCGAGCAGGTCGAGGAGGCGGACCGGCTGCTCGACAGCCTGCGGCTGCGGGCCGGCTCCTACGCCCAGCCGGTGTCGACGCTGTCGGGAGGCAACCAGCAGAAGGTCCTGCTCGCCCGGTGGCTGCTCACCAAGCCGAAAATACTGATGTTCGACGAGCCCACGAAGGGCATCGACGTCGGCGCCAAGGGCGAGATCTACACGATCATCGGAAACCTGGCCGCGAAGGGGCTGGGGATCATCGTGGTCTCGTCGTATCTACCGGAGCTGCTGGGTCTCGCGGATCGCATCCTCGTGCTGCGCGACGGGGCGGTCGCGGGGGAGCTTCCCGGATCCGCCACCGAGGAGGACGTGCTCCACCTGGCAAGCGGTACCGGAGGCGCCGAACCCTCGCAGACCCGGCAGGAGACTCCGGTGGGACACGAAGCGACCACGGCGCCCCCGGCCGAGCCCCTGATGACCCCGGGCGAGACCCCGTCACTCCCGGATGAGATCCCGGCACCTCGGAGCGGGACCTCACCGACCACCGGCGGCACGGGAGCCGCGACTCCACCGACCCCAGATGATCCAGGAGGGGTGAGCCGAGATGCCTAAGCTGATCTGGCGTGAGCCGATCGAGACCACGACGATCGTCAACAGGCCACCGAGCGGCCCGGGAGTGGAGGCGGTGCCGAGAGCCAGGGAGGCGCCCGAGACGGCCGAGCCGACCGAGGCGAGGGCCGAGCCCCGGCGGCGGGTCCTCACGCTGGGAGACATCGCGGGACGGGAAAGTGGAGGTCTCGTCGTGCTGCTCGTGGCGGTCGGCGCCCTCACGCTCGCCAGTGACGAGTTCCTCACCGGCAACAACCTGGCGAACCTCGCCCGGCAGGTCGCGATCTTCGGGATCATCGCGGTCGGCCAGCTCGTGGTCATCCTGACCGCCGGAATCGACCTGTCGGTCGGGTCGGTCCTCGGCCTGGCCGGCGCGTCCACCGCGCAGTTCCTGGTCGCCGGGATGCCGGTCTGGCCCGCGATCCTGCTGGGGGTGGGAATCGGCACCGCGCTCGGGATCGTCAACGGCCTGCTGGTGACCCGCGCCCTGCTGCCGCCGTTCATCGCGACCCTGGGCATGCTCGGCATCGCCCGCGGAATGGTCCTGCTCACCACCGACGCCCAGACCATCCAGGGCGTGCCGGAGTCATTCCAGGTCATCGCCAACGGCACGATCCTCGGTATTCCCAACCTTCTCATCATCGCCGTCGCGGTCACCGCGGTGATGTGGTTCGTGCTCACCCGGACGGTCTTCGGCCGTTACATCTACGCCGTCGGCTCGAACCCCGAGTCGGCTCGCCTCGCGGGTGTGCCCGTTCGCCTGGTGACGGTCTCGGTCTACCTGATCTCGGGTCTGCTCGCCGGCCTTGGCGGGGTGCTGCTCGCCTCCCGGCTGGGAGCGGGCATCCCCACAGCCGGGACGGGCTTCGAGCTCAGCGCGATCGCGGCCTGCGTGATCGGCGGTGCGAGCCTCTTCGGTGCGAAGGGCAGCGCGATCGGCGCCTTCACCGGAGCGCTGATCATGGGTGTCCTCAACAACGGGGGCAACCTCCTGGCGATCAACGCCTTCTACCTCCAGATCGCCATCGGCGTGCTCATCCTCGTCGCGGTCGGGTTCGACCAGCTGAACACCAGGCGGGCGGCCACAAGCGGTTCCTGACCGGTGGCCGCCGGCCACGGCCTGCCGTGTTCCGGCCACGTTTCGAACACGTGAGGAACGAACGGTGCCGTCGCGTCACGGTTTCCGGGCGACGGCACCGAACTGGGCCACCTCGGCGGGAGCGTCGTCGATGTCGACCAGCTCGGGTCGCCAGCGTGAGCACGACACCATTCCGGGCTCCAGCACCTCCAGGCCGTCGAGGAAACGAGCGATCTCCTGACCGGTGCGAGCGGTTATCGGAGGCGTGGCGTTCTCGTTCCAGAACCGCATGGCCTCGATGTTCCCCTCGCCGCCGAGCTCCAGGGTGGGATGGGTGAGCACCAGGTAGCTGCCGGAGGGCACGGCGTCGATCAGCCGCTTCACGATCTCCTGCGCCTTGCCGGTGTCGAGGATGAAGTTCAGGATTCCCAGCAGCATGACGGCCACGGGCCGGGTGAGGTCCAGCGTTTTCGCGGCGGCCCGCAGGATCTTGTCGGGGTCGTGCGCGTCGGCGTCGATGTAGTCGGTGACGCCCTCGGGCGTGCTGGTGAGCAGGGCACGGGCGTGCACCAGCACGAGGGGGTCGTTGTCGACGTAGACGATCCGTGACTCCGGGGCCACCCGCTGGGCGACCTCGTGGGTGTTGTCCACGGTGGGCAGGCCGGTGCCGATGTCCAGGAACTGCCGGATCCCGGCCTCGCCGGCCAGGTACCGGACCGCGCGGCCCAGGAACGCGCGGTCGGCGCGGGCCACATGGACGATGTTCGGATACATCCCGAAGACCCGGTCACCGACCTGACGATCGACCGGATAGTGATCCTTACCACCCAGCCAGTGGTTCCAGACCCTGGCATTGTGCGCGACGTCAGGGTTCAGCTTGCTCGGCTCGGGAGAGTTCTGCTGGTCTTTCACCTGTTCTCCTGGGTTTTGGGCCTTCGGCTTATACGGCTTGGCAAGCTTGGGTATGGCGAATTCTGTGATGAGACCATGAGAATGGTAGTGAATTCTCCACTTAGGAAATCAAGCTCGCTGTGCGAAGCTCGGCTGGCACGGAAAGCCGAACCCGGTCGCACGCCGGCGGGTCGCTATATATAGGGGGCAAGTTTGCGCACTGTGCGGACGGTAAGCGAACCGGCTGAAAGCCTTGTCCCGGATTACCGGCAGGCCGGACCCACGGTGTTGCGGATGCTGGTGGGCGCGCAGCTCCGCCGGCTCCGCGAGGCCCGCGGCATCACGCGCGAGGACGCGGGAGAGGCGATCAGGGCGTCCCACTCCAAGATCAGCCGTTTGGAGCTGGGCCGTACCGGCTTCAAACAGCGCGATGTGGCCGACCTCCTCACCCTCTACGGCGTCACCGGCGAGGCCGAGCGCGCGACCCTGCTGTCGCTGGCCGAGCAGGCCAACCAGCCGGGCTGGTGGCACGCCTACGGCGACGTGGTGCCCGACTGGTTCGAGGCCTACCTCGGCCTGGAGCAGGCGGCCTGCGTCATCCGCACCTACGAGGTCCAGTTCGTCCCGGGCCTGCTGCAGACCGCGGACTACACCCGCGCCGTCATCCGGTTCGGCAGGGGCGACGCCCCCGACGTCGACGTCGAGCGCCGGACCGACCTGCGGATGCGACGCCAGCGGCTGCTGCACCAGCCGGGAGCCCCCAAGCTGTGGACCGTGATCGACGAGGCGGCGCTGCGCCGTCTCATCGGCGGCCCCGAGACGATGCGCGCCCAGATCGAGCACCTCATCGAGATCGCCCAGCTCCCCAACGTCACCATCCAGATCATGTCGTTCAACGCGGGCGGTCACGCCGGGGCGGCCGGGCCCGTCACCATCCTGCGCTTCCCGGAGGGGGAGCTCACCGACGTGGTCTATCTCGAACAGCTCGCCGGCGCCCTCTACCTCGACAAGCCGGCCGACGTCGAGCGCTACTGGCACGTCATGAACCGCATGGTCATCGAGGCCGAGCGGCCGGACGCGACGGTCGAGATCCTCCGGCGGATCCTCAAGGAGATCTGAACGCGTCTCCCGCCCGCCGAGGGAAAGATCGGCAACCCGCGTCGGGAAGGGTGGGGAGGGTGTGAAAGCATGCGCCTGTCATGTTCGGGTCCTGGGGGTTGCGTACGGCGCGCGCGGCGGTGTTCGCCATGGTGTGCGTCGGGCTCGCCGCCGTGGCGCACACGCTGGGCGGCGGTCACGTCGAGATCCGCGCCCTCCCCCTGGGCCTGCTGCCGGTCTTCGGGCTCGCCCTGCCGCTGGCCGCGCGTGAACGCTCGTTCGCCCCGATCCTGGCCGGACTCGTCATCGCGCAGTTGGGGCTGCACCTGCTCTTCTCGGCGCTGTGCTCCGCCGAGGTTCCGGCCGCCCCGGTGCCGGGGCCGCACGACGCCCACCTGTCCGGCGGTCCCGGACTCGGCATGCTGCTGATGCACGCCTGGGCGGTGTGGCTGACCGCGTGGTGGCTGGAACGTGGGGAGCGGGCGCTGTGGAGCCTGCTGCGTGTGCTGGCCGCCTGGGCGGTCCGCGTGCTGCGACTGCTTCTCCTCGGCCCGGTCCCGGCCCACGGCCCGGCGGGTGTCCGGGCGGACGGCGGCCAGACCTGGCTTCTCCGCCCGGCGATGCTCCGTCACGCCGTGACGCGGCGCGGCCCTCCCCTTCGGATCGTGACCTCAGGCGGCTGACCCGGACACGTGCGGCGTCACGGCGGGCCGGCCGTGTATCCGCGTGGGCCGACGGAGCGTGCTCGCCGGCGCCTTCGAGCGTCCGGCCTGTCCTGCCGTTCCCCGGTCATGCCCGCGCGTCCCTCCGAAGGGCCGCACGATCCCTGTCTCATGTCACGACCGTGGAGTCACCACCCGTGTTCACGTTTTCCCGGCCCATGACCCTGGGCCTCGCCCTGCTGGCCTTCGCCGTGACGGCCGCCTGCGGCCAGACCACCGCCCCCGCGGCGAAGCCCGCGGCTCCGGCCGCCGGTTTCCCGATCCAGGTACCCGACTGTGAGGGCAGGACGACGACGTTCGACCGGCCCGCGACGAAGATCGTCACCAGCAACGCCACCAGCCTGGAGATCCTGTTCTGGCTCGGCGCCCAGGACCTGGTCGTCGGCACCGGCTTCCCGCCCGCCAAGGGCGACCTGCCCGATCGGTTCGCCGACGCCGCCGCCAAGGTGGCCCCGCTCGGCGGGGACGCGACAGGCGGTGCGATGAGAGGAATCAGCCGCGAGCAGTTGCTCGGTTCCGGGGCCGACACCTACATCGAGGCGTGGGGCGCGCTGGCCGGCATGGCCGATGTCGCCACTCCCGAGCAACTCGCCCAGGTCGGCATCAAGAGGGTCCTGCTGCATTCCACGGCCTGCGCGGGCCTGCTCTCGAA
Organism: Streptosporangium sp. NPDC000396; assembly: GCF_042898655.1. Taxonomy (NCBI): domain Bacteria; kingdom Bacillati; phylum Actinomycetota; class Actinomycetes; order Streptosporangiales; family Streptosporangiaceae; genus Streptosporangium; species Streptosporangium sp. NPDC000396. The sequence goes on along the minus strand of NZ_JBIAZA010000012.1, from coordinate 19,662 downwards.
GCCTCTCACCGACCTGTCGTCCGTGCGGGCCGACGTCACCCGGCTCGGCGCTCTGACCGGCAGGGCGGCGCAGGCCGCGCAGGTCGTCTCCCAGATGGACGCCACGCTGGCGAAGGTCGGGCGGGCCGTGGCCGGCGTGCCCGAGGGCGACCGGCCGAGCGTGTTCTTCTTCGACTACGACGCGGGAACCGACGCGCCGACGGTGCCGTGCAACCGCCAGATCGCCAATGCCGTCTACACACTCGCCGGCGCCCGCAACGCCTTCGCCGACTGCGCCGACGACTTCAAGAAGATCGGCTGGGAGGACGTGGTCAAGCGCGACCCCGACTGGATCCAGATCGGCATCCGCAACCACGGTGGCGCCGAGGCCGACGAGAAGGCGTTCGCCGAGGCCGAGCGGTTCCTGAGCACCTTCGCCGCGACGCGTGATCTGAGAGCCGTTAAGAACAGGAAGTTCATCCGCGTCCGCTCGGAGGTGACGACGACCGGCGGCGTCCGCAACGCCGACGCCGTCGAGAAGATCGCCTCGGTCGTCTATCCCGGCCGCGTGCCGGCCGGGCAGTGAGCGTGACGACGGCGGCGCGGGAGGCCACGCGAGGCCCCGCGACCGCCCGGTCGCGGCCGTACTCGGTCGGCGCCGTCCTGATCGTCGCCCTTCTCGCGGCGTTGACCCTTGCCGTCTCCCTCGGCCCGCTCGACATCCCGTTCTCCACGGTCTGGGGGATCGTGGCGCACAGGCTGTTCGGGCTGGGCGACCCCGCGGGCTGGCCGATCAACGAGGAGATCATCGTGTGGCAGGTACGGCTGCCGCGCGCGCTGCTCGCCCTCGTCGTGGGGGCCGGGCTCGGCGTGGTCGGCGCCGTCGTGCAGGCGCTGGTGCGCAATCCGCTCGCCGATCCCTACCTGCTCGGCATCTCCTCGGGGGCGTCCCTGGGCGCGGTGACGATCATCGTGTACGGCGGAGCCGGCGCCCTGCTCGGCCTCGGCCTGCCCACGGCGGCCTTCCTCGGCGCGCTCGTCGCGTTCGTGGCCGTATGGGCGATCGCGCGGCGCGGGGGCGGCTTCGCCCCGATGCGCCTGGTGCTCGGCGGTGTCGCGGTCGGGCACCTGCTGTCCGGCCTGACGAGTTACGTCATCCTGCAGGCCGACGACCAGCAGCAGACCAACGGCGTGCTGTTCTGGATGCTCGGGAGCCTGGGCGGAGCCGAATGGCGGCTGCTGCCGGTGCCCGCGACCGGCCTTCTCCTCGGCCTGGTGCTGCTGCTCGCCCGGGCCAGGGCGCTCAACGCGTTGCTCGTCGGCGACGAGACCGCGGCCAGCCTGGGCATCGACGTCGCGCGGCTGCGGCGGGAACTGTTCGTCGTGACCAGCGCCATGACCGCGCTCATGGTGTCGGTCTCCGGCGCGATCGGCTTCGTCGGCCTGATGGTGCCCCACGTCGTCCGGCTGCTCGCCGGCGCCGAACACCGGCGCCTGCTGCCGCTGTCGGCGCTCGCCGGAGCCCTGCTGCTGGTCGTGGTCGACATCGTGGCGAGGACCGCGCTGGAACCCGAGGAGATCCCGATCGGCGTCGTCACCGCCCTGCTGGGCGCGCCGCTCTTCCTCTACCTGCTGGATCGCAGATTGGAGCGGGCATGAGAATCGCCATCGACGATCTGTCCGTGGAACTGTCCGGGCGCGAGGTGGTGTCCGGGGTGAACCTCCTGGTCGAGGCCGGGGAGATCGCCGGAGTGGTGGGGCCGAACGGCAGCGGGAAGTCCACGATGCTCCGCACGGTCTACCGGCACCTGCGCCCGGCCGCGGGCCGGATTCTCCTCGACGGGCAGGACCTGTGGCGGCAGCGGCCCGAGGTGACCGCGCGAGCGGTCGCGGCGCTGCCCCAGGAACGCGGTACCGACTTCGAGCTGGTCGTCCGCGAGGTCGTGGCCATGGGGCGCACGCCGTACAAGCGTGCCTTCGCCCGTGACGACCGGCACGACGAGAACGTGATCGAGGAGGCGCTACGGCGTGTCGGGATGGCGGGGCTGGCCGATCGCCGGTTCGCGACGCTGTCCGGCGGCGAGCGCCAGCGGGTGCTCCTGGCCCGCGCCCTGGCGCAGGAACCCCAGGTGCTGGTCCTGGACGAGCCCACCAACCACCTCGACGTCCGCCACCAGATCGAGCTGCTCGCGCTGCTGCGCGAGCAGCGGGCGACGACGCTGGTCGCGCTGCACGATCTGAACGCCGCCGTCGCCGTGTGCGACCGGCTCCACGTGATGAAGGCCGGTCACATCGTCGCCTCCGGCCCGCCGGACCAGGTGCTGACGCCGTCGCTGCTGGAGGAGGTGTTCGGGGTCCGGGCGACCGTGACCGCGCACCCGCTCACCGGTGGCGCTCTCATCGCCTTCGACTACGGGGCGGGACTGTAGGGGGTGCCGCGTCGCCCGGGCCGGTGAGCCCGGGTGACGCGGCCGGGGGTGCGATCGGAGGGATCCGCTGCGCCGGAAGGGCCGGGACGCCTCAGGTGAGCGCGCGGACGGCCGCCTGGACGTCGTGTTCGTCGTTGAAGTAGTGGAAGCCGAAACGGACCCGGTCGCCCAGGGCGGTGGCCCGCACGCCGCATTCGCGCAGCCGTACGGCGACGCGATCCGCCTGGCCGGTGTGGAGGGCGACGATGTGGGAGGCCGGTCCGTCCGTCACCCGCCGCAGGCCGAGCGCCCGCGCCTGCTCGGTCAGCTGCCCCGCCAGGCCGAGGCAGTGCCGTTCGACCTGCTCGGCGTCCAGCGCGCCGAGCAGCCGCAGCGCCGCGCGGGCGCCGACCCAGGAGAACCAGGCCGGGGAGGTGTCGCACCGCCCCGCGTCGGCCGCGAGATCCGCCGGGCCGCCGAAGTATCCGTGCGGCGGGCTCGTCGACTTCCAGTTCGGCGCGATGGGCGTCAACTCGTCGAGCCGGTCGGGCCTGGTGACGAGCCAGGCCGCGCCGCGCGGGCACAGCAGCCACTTGTAGCCGTGCACGGCGAAATAGTCGGGGCGTATCCCGGCCGCGTCGAAGCGCAGCGCGCCGAGCGACTGCGTCAGATTGACGAACAGCCGCGCGCCCACCCGGTCGGTGGCGGCCCGCAGTGCGGCCAGGTCGAGCCGCTGGCCCTCCCGGCTGGTCACCTCGCTCACCGCCAGGAGGGAGACGCGCTCGTCCAGGGCCTCGATCAGGTCCTCCACCCGGGTCGTCCCGCCGCGCGCCGGTACGGTCACCACCTCGTGGCGCGCCGACCAGGGGAAGAGGTTGCTGCGGAACTCCTGGGCGGGCACCACGATCCGGCCGGGCGGCAGGGACGCGGCGACCGTGGCCGCGGCCTCGGCGAGCGAGCCGAGCGTCGACACCGTCGCGGGATCCACCCCGGTCAGCCGCGCGAACAGGACGCGGGCCTCGTCGGTGGCCGAGTCCCAGGCGAGCCAGTCGAACTCGCCGGAGGACCACGCCGACACCGCCTCGTGCAGCGCGTCCGTGACCGGCCGCGCTCCGGGCGGGGCACCGGGGGTGTCGAGCCAGACCGTCGAGCGCAGTGCCGGGAAGAGCTCGCGGAACCGCGCCGGGTCCAGTGGCCGGGAGGTCATCGGCGTGGCACCGCGACCACGGCCTCGATCTCGACCGCCAGCTCGGGGGTGGCCAGCGCGGCGGCCACCAGGAGCGAATTGGTGGGCCAGTCGCCGTCCGGGTACCACTTGGGGAACACGTCCTGCACCGCGGCGCGGAAGCCGCCGAGGTGCTCGGTGCCCGCGACCATGGTCAGCAGCTTCACCAGGTGCTCCGGCCCGGCGCCGAGGGATTCGAGCAACCTCTCGATGTTGGCGAAGATCTGCCGCGTCTGCGACTCCGCGTCCGGGCCCGCGAGGGTGCCGTCTTCCAGCGCGCCGACCTGACCGGCGATGAACACCAGCTCGTGGCCCTCCGGCACGGACGCCAGGTGGCTGTACCGGCCGATCGGCGGTGCGACGGTGTCCGGGTTCCAGCGGCGGATCATCGGCTTCTCCTTCACCTACGAGCACTTAGGCGGGTCCGCCTGCCGGGATCGGCGCCCACGCGCCGCGGGCTTCCCTTCGGCGGCCTGACTCGGCCTACGTTAGGCGCCTGCGGCGACCGCCCGACCGGCTCCCCCACCAAATTTCAGATAATCGAAAAATCAGTTCATTCTGCTGCGCGGATCGAGTTGGTGCCGCACAGTTCTTGCCTACCGGGGTGCTGGTCAGCCGAGGGAGGTGACAGATGTCCGAGCCGCTGGGTGATGCCGGAAGGGGCGGCGAGAACACGGAAACGAAGACCGTGTTGCACACGCTGGAGCGTGGTCTGCTGGTGCTGGAGGCCGTGGCGACGGCCGATGGCGCGGCCACGGCGAAGGTGCTCAGCCGCAAACTCGACATCAAGATCGGAACCTGCTACCACCTGCTGCGCACGCTGCTGGCGACCGGGCACGTGGTCCGTCTTCCCGGCGGCCGCTATGACGTCGGTCCTCGCGCGGCCTCGCTGAGCCGTCACCTGCAGCGGCGGTCGGGGCCGTCGCCGGAGCTGGCGGTGATCCTGACCAGGCTGCACAACAAGACCAAGGAGACGTCATACGTGTCCGGCTGGTACCACGGCACGCTCATCCTGCAGCACTACCTTTCGGGCCTGCACGCGGTCAGTGTCGGCAACCTCGACGTCGGCTACACCGGGCACATGCACGCGCGGGCCTCGTGCAAGGCCGTACTGGCCTTTCTTCCCGAGGAGCAGGTGGCCGCCATGTTCGAGGGCGTGGAGCTCGCGCCCGTCACGTCGAGAACGATCACCGACTACGACGAGTTCGTCGCGGAGCTGGCACGGGTGCGCAGGCAGGGATATGCCCTGGATCAGGAGGAGTTCGACGAGGGCGTGTCCTGCGTGTCCGCGCCGTTCTTCGATGATTCCGGCTCGCCGGTCGGCGCGTTCACGGTGTCGGTCCCGGCGACCCGCTTCCGGGAGCGGCAGGCATGGCTGACCACCGAAGTGCGTGAGGCCTCCTCGATGGCGACCGGTCTGCTGCGCACCGGCCGGTTGACGGTGCCCTCCGCCTCGGACTGAGCGCCGCGAACACCACCTGAGGCGTCACGAACACCACCTGAGGCGTCACGAACACCGCCTGAACGGCGGCGAGATCTCTTCACCGGAAAGGAGCGTGGGTATCCCCATGCCTGAAACAGCCGCCCTGCTCGGCTTTTTCGAGACGATGCAGCGGATCAGGCTCTTCGAGGAGGAAGTCACCCGGTTGCGGGTGTCGGGCGACGTGGTCGGCTCGGTCCATCTCTGCAACGGCCAGGAGGCCGTCTACGCCGGGGCCTGCGCGGCGCTCGACCTGAGCCGGGACGCGGTCTTCCCCACCTATCGCGGGCACGGATGGACGCTGGCCTGCGGCGCGCCCCCATACCGGCTGTTCGCCGAGCTGCTCGGGCGCGAGACCGGGATCAACGGCGGCCGCGGAGGGTCGGCGTACCTGACGGCTCCGGATCACGGCATGTACGGCGAGAACTCCATCGTGGGCGCGGGCGCGCCGATCGCGGCCGGTGCCGCGCTGGCCGCCACCTTCGACGGGTCCGGTCGCGTCGCTCTCGCCGCCTTCGGCGACGGCGCCATGAACCAGGGGGCGGTGCACGAGGCGATGAACTTCGCCGCGGTGCGCGGGCTTCCGGTGATCTTCCTGGTGGAGAACAACCACTACTCGGAGCTGACACCGATCGCCGACATGGTGCGCGTGGACAAACTGTTCAAGCGCGCGGCGGCCTATGGCATGCCGGGTGCGCGGATCGACGGCAACGACCCCCACGCGGTCCAGCAGGCGGTCGCCCAGGCGGCCGACCGCGCACGGGCCGGCCGGGGCCCGGTGCTGCTGGAGGCCATGACGCAACGGATCGTCGGGCACTACATCGGCGACGCGCAGCTCTACCGGCCGGCGGGAGAGCTCGATCGCGCGCTCGCCGAGGAGCCGATCACCCGGCTGCTGGAGGTGCTCAGGCGGGTCGGCGTGACCGAAGCCGAGCTGGACGAGTGCACCGGCCGAATACGTGCGGAGATCGCGGAGGCGTCTCGACGAGCCCTCTCCGATCCACCGGCCGATCCGACGACTGTACTGGAGCATCTCCATGCCTGAGCTGACCAAGCGGCTCTCCTACGCCGAGGCCGTCAACGCGGCCTTGCACCGCACGCTGGAAGAACGGCCGGAGGCCCTGCTGTTCGGTGAGGACGTCGGCGTCCCGGGCGGCGTCTTCGGCGTGACCAAGGGACTGCGCCAGCGGTTCGGCGAGCGGGTGTTCGACACGCCCATCTCCGAGTCGGCGATTCTCGGCGGGGCCATCGGCGCCGCGATGTTCGGAGCCAGGCCCATCGCCGAGATCATGTGGGCGGACTTCTCACTGGTCGCGCTGGACCAGCTGGTCAACCAGGCGGCCAACGTCCGTTACATCTCGCGCGGTACGGTGACCGCGCCGATCACCGTACGCACGCAGCAGGGCCAGGCTCCCGGTTCCTGCGCGCAGCATTCGCAGAGCCTTGAGGCGTTCCTCGCGCACGTGCCCGGGCTGCGGGTGTGCATGCCGGCCACCCACCAGGACGCCTACGACCTGCTGCTGTCGGCGATCTGGTGCGACGACCCGGTGATCGTGATCGAGAACCGGACCCTTTATCACGCGGGCAGGCAGGACGTGCGGCTCGGCGGTGAGGTGCGGCCCATCGGGGGCGCGCAGGTGCGCCGGCCGGGCACGGATGTGACCGTGGTGACCTGGGGGGCGATACAGCAGCGCGTGCTGGAGGCGGCGGATCGCCTTTCCCTCCGGGGAGTCGAGGCGGAGGTCGTCGACGCCCGATGGATCCAGCCGTTCGACATCGACGCGGTGCTGGCCAGTGTCGAGCGCACCGGACGGCTTGTCGTGGTGCACGAGGCGCACACCACCGGAGGGGTCGGCGGCGAGGTCCTCGCGGCCGTCGCCGAAGCCGGGATACCGCTGCGCCGCCCCCCGATCAGGGTCGGAGCCCCACCGGCGCGCATCCCGGCCGCACCGGCGCTGGCGCAGGCGGTCATCCCGTCCGTCGACGTGATCGCCGATGCGCTGGCCCGTTCGGTGAGGTGACCGCATCGGCTTGTCGGCCCCTCTCTTGCCGCTCTGCATGTAGTCATGCATTCTTCTTGATGAATGAAGATATGCCGATAGTCACCGATTGACCGGTGGTTACTCGGGTATGCGCGGCTCGGGAAGGTTGGGGCGCCATGACGTCTCAGATGGCGGGAGAGAGAATTCCGGCGGCCGAGCTCACCGAGCCGGGTCTCCGCCTTGACGGGCGGAGCCTCGACAGCCGGGCGGTGGCGCTCCTCGCCGACGGTGCCGCACGGGTCGTCATCGATCCGCGGGCGCTCGACGAGGTGAGGGACTCCTGGCGCCGAGCCGGTGAGCTGGTCGCCGCGGGCAGGGTCTACGGGCGCAGCACCGGCGTGGGCGCCAACCGCACGGTCGACGTCGATCCGGCCGACGCCGACCTGCACGGCCTGCGGCTGCTGCGCAGTCACGCGGGCGGTATCGGTGAGCTGCTCCCCGCCCGGCAGGTCCGGGCCATGCTGGCGATCCGGCTGAACCAGCTACTGGCCGGCGGCTCCGGTCTGCGGCCCGCCGTCGTCGGCGCTCTGGCCGCGGCACTGGACGCCGGGGTGCACCCCGCCGTCAACGAGTACGGCGCCGTCGGCACCGGCGACCTGTCCGCACTGTCCCAGCTGGGGCTGGCCCTCGCCGGCGAGCACCCCTGGCACGGGGGTACGGCGGCGCCGCCCGCGCTGAAGCTGGAGACCGGGGACGCCCTGGCCCTGATCAGCAGCAACGCCCTGACCCTGGGTCAGGCGGCGCTGGCCGGGCACGACCTGGGACGCCTTCTCCACGCGTCGTGCGTGGTCACCGCGCTATCCCTGCTCGCCGTGGGCGGCTCCCATGAGGCCTTCGCCGAGCCGGTCCACTCCGCGCGCCCGCACCCGGGCAATGTCCGGGCCGCCGCCGAGATCCGCCGGTTGATCGGGGCCCCCGCCAGGCCCGCCCCGCCGGCCGGGCGCATTCAGGACCCGTACGGCCTGCGGTGCTTCCCGCAGGTTCACGGCCCGGTGCTGGAGGCCCGCGACGAGCTGGAACGCGTGCTCGCCGTCGAGCTCAACGCCGCCGCGGAAAACCCTCTGATCAGCCCGGACGGTCCCGGCGGAGGCCCGGCCGCCTATCACCACGGAGGTTTCTACTCGGGACACCTGGCGCTCGTGCTCGACCATGTGCGGCTGGCGCTGCTGCAGACGGCCCAGCTGTCCACCGCGCGGCTCGCGGCTTTGGTGGAGCCCGAGATCACCGGTCTTCGCCCGTTCCTCGCCGATGAGGCGTCCGCGGGATCGGGCGTGCTCATTCTCGAATACAGCATGAACGCCGCCCTCGCCGAGCTGCGGAACACCGCCGATCCCGCGTCGCTGGGCCACGCCGTACTGTCGCGGGGCGTGGAGGAGTCGGCGAGCTTCGCCTCGCAGGCCGCGCGCCAGACCCTGCGGGCGGTCGCGGCCTACCGCCTCGTCCTCGGCTGCGAGCTGGTCTCGGCGGTCCGGGCCCTGCGGCAGCGTGACGCGCGAGGTGGGCGGGGTGGCGGCGGGGCGGCGTGGCGGGACGTGTCCCTGCCGGTCGGCCGCGCCTACTCCCTCGCCGACGCCACGCTCGACCGGTCCATGGAGGATCGTCCGCTCACCGCCGACGTCGCCGTCGCGGCTACGCTGCTCGACCAGCTCGCCGACCTGTGACACCGAAGTGGCGAACACATCTACAAGGTCCCTTCCCGACCTTTCCGAGGAGACCCATGAACCCTGACGACGCCGGGCCTCGCCTACTGCGTCTGTTCGAAGGGCACCGGCTGACCCCGGCGCAGCGCCGGATCGCGCACTGCCTGGTCCAGCACGCCGCCGAGGCGGCCTTCCTGTCCAGCGTCGAGGTCGCCGAGCTGGCCGGGGTCAGCCAGCCGTCGGTGACCCGCTTCGCGATGGCCCTGGGCTTCGACGGATATCCGGCGCTGCGCAAACAGCTGCGCGAGCTGGGTCTCCCCGAGGGCGGCTCCCCGGGCACGCGGGAGGAGGAGACCGAGGACACGGCGCCGAACGAGCATCAGCGGGCCATCCTCGCCGAGATCGCCAACCTCCAGCGCCTCGCCGGGATGCTGGCCGATCCGGAGCCGGTCACCAAGGCCGCGCGGCTGCTGGCGGCCTCACGGCCGCTGCTCGTCCTCGGCCTGCGCGCGGCCGCGGCGCAGGCGACGGGTTTCGTCTACTTCGCCTCCAAGGTCCACTCCGACGTGCGCCTGCTCGACGAGGGCGGCTCCATGCTCGCCGACCGGATCGAGCAGGCCGTCGCGGCCGGGGCGAGCGCCCTGCTCTGCTTCGCCCTGCCCCGCTATCCGGCCGAGCTGCTGGACGCCCTCGCCGTCGCCAGGGAGGCCGGGCTGAGCGTGGTCACCGTGGCCGACAGCGCCTTCACACCGGTGGCCGAGCTGTCCGACGTGCTGCTCACCGCCGCGGTGGGCACCCACCTGGTCTTCGACACCGCCTGCGCGCCCATGATGCTCGGCCGGGTCCTGCTGGAGGCGATGTGTGACGAGATCCCCGGCGCGGAGGCTCGGCTGGAGGCCTTCGAGGTGTCGGCCGCGTCCAGGGAGCTCTTCAGGGAGTAGAGCTATTGACTAAAACTATTCATTCGAGATAGAGATGAATATATCTATTTGACACGCCGGTGGCGGCCGATGCACGGGAGGGCGGAAGCGTGACTCAGGAGAATGGCCGGGGTCCGATCCGGGCGCCGCGAGGTGCGGGGCTGAACACGCAGGGATGGCAGCAGGAAGCCGCGCTGCGGATGCTGATGAACAACCTCGACCCCGAGGTCGCCGAGCATCCGGACAAGCTCGTCGTCTACGGCGGCACCGGCAAGGCCGCCCGCGACTGGCGTTCCTACGATGCCATCGTCCGCACGCTGACCACGCTGAAGGGCGACGAGACCCTCCTGGTGCAGTCGGGCCGCCCGGTCGGCGTGATGACCACCCACGAGTGGGCGCCGCGGGTGCTGATCGCCAACTCCAACCTGGTCGGCGACTGGGCCACCTGGCCGGAGTTCCGGCGCCTGGAGCAGCTCGGGCTCACCATGTACGGGCAGATGACCGCCGGATCATGGATCTACATCGGCACCCAGGGCATCCTCCAGGGCACCTACGAGACCTTCGGCGCCGTGGCCGCCAAGAGGTTCGGCGGCACCCTGGCCGGGACGATCACGCTCACCGCCGGCCTCGGCGGCATGGGTGGCGCCCAGCCCCTCGCGGTCACCATGAACGGCGGCGTCGCGATCTGCATCGACTGCGACCCCCGCAGCATCGACCGGCGGATCGAGCACCGCTATCTCGACGTGAAGGCCAAGGACCTCGACGAGGCCCTGCGCCTGGCCTACGAGGCGCGCGACGCCCGCAGGCCCCTGTCCATCGGCGTCGAGGCCAACGCGGCGCAGGCCGTACCCGACCTGCTGGCACGCGGTGCGGAGATCGACATCGTCACCGACCAGACGTCGGCGCACGACCCCCTCGCCTACCTTCCGCTCGGCGTCGCCTTCGAGGACATGGCCGCCGAGGCCGCCAAGGACCCCGAGGGGTTCACCCAGCGCGCCCGTGAGTCCATGGCCAGGCACGTCGAGGCCATGGTCGGCTTCCAGGACGCCGGAGCGGAGGTCTTCGACTACGGCAACTCGATCCGCGGCGAGGCCGAGCTGGCCGGCTACGCCCGTGCCTTCGACTTCCCCGGTTTCGTCCCCGCCTACATCCGGCCGCTGTTCTGCGAGGGCAAGGGCCCCTTCCGCTGGGCGGCCCTGTCCGGCGACCCGGCTGACATCGCCAAGACCGACAAGGCGATCCTGGAGCTGTTCCCGGAGAACGAGTCCCTGGCCCGCTGGATCAAGATGGCGGGTGAGAAGGTCCACTTCCAGGGCCTTCCCGCGCGCATCTGCTGGCTCGGGTACGGCGAGCGCGACCGGGCGGGCGAGCGTTTCAACGACATGGTGGCCAGCGGCGAGCTCTCGGCCCCGGTCGCGATCGGCCGTGACCACCTCGACTGCGGATCGGTCGCCTCGCCGTACCGGGAGACCGAGGCGATGCTGGACGGCTCCGACGCGATCGCCGACTGGCCGCTGCTCAACGCCATGGTCAACGTCGCCTCCGGGGCGTCCTGGGTCTCGATCCACCACGGTGGCGGCGTCGGCATCGGGCGTTCCATCCACGCCGGTCAGGTGTCCGTCGCCGACGGTACGGCGCTGGCCGGGGAGAAGATCCGCCGCGTGCTGACCAACGACCCCGGCATGGGGGTCATCCGGCACGTCGACGCCGGATACGACCGGGCGTCCGAGGTCGCGCAGGAGCGCGCGGTGCGCATCCCGATGCGCGAAGGCGACAAATGACCGAGCGGAGCGCGGGAATCGGCGAACGCGGCATCCCGGTCACGTGGCCGCCGATCCCGGGAAGGGCGGAGGCGGCCTCATGACCGTCACCCCGGAACAGGTCGAGGACGGCTTCCGCCGGATGTGGCGGGAGCTGCTCCCGGCGGGCCGTTACGACGCCACCGGCGGCTACCGGCGCCACGCCTGGACGGCCGCCGACGGCGAGTGCCGCGCCTGGTTCGCCGAGCAGGCGCGGCTGCGGGGCCTGACCTACGAGGTCGACCGGAACGGCAACCAGTGGGCCTGGCTCGGCGACCCCGCCGCCGGTGACGCGATCGTCACCGGCTCCCACCTGGACTCGGTGCCCGACGGCGGAGCCTACGACGGACCGCTGGGCGTCGTGGCCTCCTTCGCGGCACTGGACGCGCTGCGCGAGCGGGGCGTCAGACCGGAGCGCCCGCTCGCGATCGTCAACTTCGGCGACGAGGAGGGCGCCAGGTTCGGTGTCGCCTGTGTCGGATCGCGGCTGATGACGGGCGCCCTGTCGCCCGAGCACGCGAGGACGCTGCGGGACGGCGACGGCGTCACCCTCGCCGACGCGATGGAACGGGCGGGGCACGACCCCCTGGCCGTCGGCCGCGACGACGAGCGACTCGCCCGCATCGGCGCCTACGTCGAGCTCCACGTCGAGCAGGGCCGTCACCTCGCGGACACGCCGCACCCGGTGGGCGTCGCCTCCGCCATCTGGCCGCACGGCCGCTGGCGGTTCGACTTCCGGGGCGAGGCCAACCACGCGGGCACCACCCGCCTGGAGGACCGCCACGACCCCATGCTGAGCTACGCGGCCACCGTCCTGGCCGCCCGCGAGCGGGCCCGGATCGCCGGGGCCCTCGCCACCTTCGGCAAGATCCGCGTCGAACCCAACGGGACCAACGCGATCGCCTCCCTGGTGACCGCCTGGCTCGACTCCCGGGCCGCGGACTCGGGCACCTTGGACACCCTGGTGAAGGAGATCATTCAGGCGGCCGAGGGAGCGGAGGTCACCCGCGAGTCCTACACGCCGGTCGTCGACTTCGACGTGCCGCTCAGGGACCGCCTCTCCCGGGTGCTCGGCGGACCCCCCGTGCTGCCGACCGGGGCCGGGCACGACGCGGGCATCCTCGCCTCGGCCGTCCCCACCGCCATGCTCTTCGTGCGCAACCCCACGGGCGTCTCGCACTCTCCAGCCGAGCACGCCGAGGAGGCCGACTGCCTGGCCGGGGTCGCCGCCCTGACCGACGTCCTGGAAGATCTGCTGTGAACGGTCGTTTCTGGGCCCGTCACGCCTGGACGGGCACCCTGGAGTCAGGTGTCCTCATCGAGGTGGCCTCGGGCCGCATCGTGTCGCTGCGAGCGGGCAGCGCTCCGGCGGACGCCGTCATCCTCGACGGCCTGGTGGTCCCGGGCCTGGCCAACGCGCACTCGCACGCCTTCCACCGGGCGCTGCGCGGTGCCACCCAGGTCGGCAGCGGCACCTTCTGGACCTGGCGGGAGACCATGTACCGGGTCGCCTCCGCCCTGGACCCGGACGGCTACCTCGACCTCGCGCGGGCCGTCTACGCCGAGATGGCCCTCGCCGGGATCACCTGCGTGGGCGAGTTCCACTACCTTCACCACGCTCCCGGCGGCGTGCCCTACGCCGACCCCAACGCGATGGGCGAGGCGCTGATCGAGGCCGCCGCCCAGGCGGGCATCCGGATCACGCTGCTGGACACCTGTTACCTGTCGTCCGGGTTCGGCGCGGAGCCCGACAGCACCCAGATCCGCTTCAGCGACGGCTCCGCCTCGGCCTGGGCCGAACGCGTGGAGTCCCTGAAGGAGCGCGACCACGCCCGCGTCGGCGCCGCGATCCACTCGGTCCGCGCCGTCCCCGCCGCCCAGCTCGGCACGGTCGCCGCGTGGGCGGACGCGCGGCAGGCCCCGATCCACGTGCACCTGTCCGAGCAGCCCGCGGAGAACGAGGGATGCGTGGAGGCGTACGGCGTGACGCCCACCGGGCTCCTGGCCGACCACGGTGTTCTCGGCCCCCGCGCCACCGCCGTGCACGCCACCCACCTCACCGGCGGCGACATCGCCCTGCTCGGCGGCACCGCCACCACCGTCTGCATGTGCCCCACCACCGAACGCGATCTCGCCGACGGCATCGGGCCCGCGAAGGACCTCCAGGAAGCCGGATCGCGGCTCACGCTGGGCAGCGACAGCCACGCCGTCATCGACCTGTTCGAGGAGGCGCGCGGGATGGAGCTGGACGAGCGGCTGCGCACCCGCCGCCGCGGTCACTGGAGCGCCGCCGAGCTGCTCCGCGCCGCGACCGGTGACGGGCACGCCTCGCTCGGCTGGCCGGAGGCGGGGCGCCTGGAGGTGGGGGCGATCGCCGACCTGGTGACCGTCTCGCTCGACTCGGTCCGTACGGCGGGCCCGCTGACCGGCGCGGAGACCGCCGTCTTCGCGGCCACCGCCGCCGACGTCCGCGACGTCGTCGCCGCAGGCCGGATGATCGTACGGCACGGCGTCCACCAGCTCGTGCCCGACGTGCCATCGGCGTTGCGCACGGCCATCGCCCGACTGGAGGAATCGTGAGCCTGCTCGTCACCGGCCTGTCCAGCCTGGTCACCAACGACCCGTCGCTGGGCGAGGGCCCGCTCGGAGTGATCCGGGACGCCGCCGTCGTCTTCGAGGGATCCTCGGTCGCGTGGGTGGGGGAGGCCTCCCAGGCGCCCGACGCCGACCAGGTCCACCAGGCCGGAGGCCGGGCCGCGATCCCCGGATTCGTCGACTCGCACGCCCACCTGGTCTTCGCCGGAGACCGCACGGCCGAGTTCAACGCCCGGATGTCGGGCGTGCCGTACACCGCCGGGGGGATTCGTACGACGGTGGCGGCCACCCGCGCGGCGAGCGACGCGGAGCTGTCGGCGGGCGTCGCCCGGCTGGTGGCGGAGGCGCTGCGCCAGGGAACCACGGTCATCGAGTGCAAGTCCGGTTACGGGCTCACCGTGGAGGACGAGGCTCGCGCGCTCCGCATCGCCGGCGAGCACACCGACGAGGTGACCTATCTCGGCGCTCACGTGGTTCCCCCGGAGCTGGACGCCGACGCCTATGTGGACCTCGTCACCGGCCCGATGCTGGACAGGTGCGCCCCGCACGCCCGGTGGGTGGACGTTTTCTGCGAGCGGGGCGCCTTCGACGGCGACCAGGCGCGGGCCGTCCTGGAGGCGGGCATCAAGAAGGGCCTCGCTCCCCGGATTCACGCCAACCAGCTGGGGCACGGACCCGGGGTGCGGATCGCCGTGGAGCTCGGGGCCGCCTCCGCCGACCACTGCACCCACCTCACCGACGCGGACGTGGACGCCCTGGCCTCGGGAGACACGGTCGCCACGCTGCTGCCCGGCGCGGAGTTCTCCACACGGGCCACCTACCCCGACGCCCGGCGCCTGCTGGACGCGGGGGTGACGGTGGCCCTGTCCACGGACTGCAACCCGGGGTCCAGCTTCACCACGAGCATGCCGTTCTGCATCGCCGTCGCGGTGCGGGAGATGGGCATGACCCCCGACGAGGCGGTCAGGGCGGCCACCCTCGGCGGTGCCCGCGCGCTTCGCCGTACGGATGTGGGCCGGATCGCCCCGGGCGCCCGTGCCGACCTCGTGCTGCTGGACGCGCCCTCCCACGTTCACCTGGCCTACCGTCCCGGCGTCCCGCTGGTCTCCGCGGTCTGGCAGCGCGGCCATCGCGTGGTCTGACGCGGGACCGTCAGGAGGCGGGACCCTCAGGACGATGGACCGTCAGGACGGGGGCCGCCGGTAGGCGGGACTGTCAGGACGGAGACTGTCGGGAGGCGGGACCCTCATCGCGCGGATGCCGGTCAGGTGCGTCGCGTCCGCTCACCCGTCGGCCGCGCGGGTGAAGCGGGTGCCCCACTCGCGGATGTAGTCGGCGAACTCGGGCGGGCCGAGCACCTCGAACTCCGCGCCCATGCCGCCCAGAGCCAGCGCCGGCCAGTCCAGCGCGGCCGAGGTCATCCGCAGCAGGCACCGGTCGTCGCCGGTTTCCTCGACCTCTCCCCACTGGCCGACCACGGAGCGGACCGTCGCCGCGGGGGCGTGCACCAGCGCCTCGACGGTGTACATCGGAGCGAGCTTGTCGCTGCCGGCCTGGACGAACGCCGCCGCGTCGCCGCCGGGCAGCTCGCGCGGGTGGAAGCGTGCCCCGGTGCTGCGCGGGTCGCTGAGGCGGTCGAGCCGGAAGCTGCGCCAGTCGTGCCGGGTCAGGTCGTAGGCGACCAGGTACCAGCGGCGCCCGAGCGCCACCAGCCTATGGGGCTCGACGTGGCGGGAGGTCTGCTCGCCGCCACGCGCCGTGTAGGAGAACCGCAGCCGCTCCTCGTCCCGGCAGGCCTGCGCGATGGAGGCCAGGACTCCGGCGTCGACGGTCGGCCCGGTGTCCCACGCCACGCTCACCGCCCGCAGCGCGTCGACCCGCCGGCGCAGCCGCGGCGGCATGACCTGCACGACCTTGGTGAGCGCGCGGATCGAGGACTCCTCGATGCCGGCGATCGCGCCCTGGGCGGCCGCTCGCAGCCCGATGGCCAGCGCGACCGCCTCCTCGTCGTCGAGCACCAGCGGGGGCATGGCGGCGCCGGCGGCGAGCTGGTAGCCGCCGTCGACGCCGCGGTGGGCCTCGACCGGGTAACCCAGCTCGCGCAGCCGGTCGATGTCGCGGCGCAGGGTGCGGGCGGAGATCCCGAGCTTCTCGGCCAGCTCCGCGCCCGGCCAGTAGCGGTGATTCTGCAGCAGGGAGAGCAGCCGCAGCGTTCGTGAGCTCGTGTTCGCCATATCTTCAGCATGCCGGAAATTAAGGTCAGAAAGTGACCTATATCAGGCATAGAGTGATCTCGGGACGAAGCGAAGTCCGGAAACACCTCGCTGAGCCGATCGACATGAGGAGAGCGACGAACATCGGTGGACTCGGTGGACTCGGTGGACTCGGTGGATTCGGTGGATTCGGTGGATTCGGCGGGGAGGAACGGGCGCGGGCAGCGCGGGCCCGCATTCCTCCCCGGCGATGAAGGACCCGGACAGCGCGGGCCTGGTATCCGTCTCGGGCGATGGAGGGCCTGGGCCGACTGGCGCCGGCCTCCGGTGAGGAGGCCCGGGTTGCCCGGCGCTGGTCCCCGGTGATGAAGGCCCCGGGCCGCCGCCCGGCGCTGGTCGAACGTTATCGAAGGAGTCTGCCGACAGTGACTGACGTGCCCGTGCTTTCCCAGCGAGCCCTCAACCGCACCCTGCTCGAACGCCAGCTGCTGACGCGCCGTACCTCCCACTCCGCGCTCCAGGCCGTCGAGCATCTGGTCGCGTTGCAGGGGCAGGAGCCCAACTGGCCGTATGTGGGACTGTGGACCCGGCTGGCCGGTTTCCGGCACGACGATCTGGAGGTCCTGCTCCGTGAGCGTCGCGTGGTGCGTTCCACGATGCTGCGCAGCACCCAGCATCTGGCCGGTGGCGACGACTACCGCTGGCTGCGCCCGACGGTTCAGCCCGTCCTGAACCGCACCGCGCGGGCGGCGTACTTCACCCGGGAGGCCGCCGGGCTGGACCTCGCCGAGATCGCCGGCGCCGGGCGGGAACTGGTGGCGGGCCAGACGCTTCCCCGCCGACAGCTCGCGAAGCTGCTCACCGAGCGCTACCCGGGCCGTGACGGGCGCGTGCTCGCCGGGACGGTGGAGCTCCAGGTGCCGATGGTGCACCCGCCGGAGACCGGTGCCTGGGGCGGCTGGGGCAACCGCGCCATCTCCGTCACCCTCGCGGAGGAGTGGCTCGGCCGGGCTCTGGAGGCGTCGTCGCACGTCGAAACGATGATCCGCCGCTATCTGGCGGCTTTCGGCCCGGCCGGTGTCATGGACATCCAGGCCTGGTCCGGGCTCACCCGGCTGCGCGAGGTGGTCGACGGAATGCGTTCCCAGCTGCGCGTTTTCCGTGACGAGCGGGGCAAGGAGCTCTTCGACCTGCCCGGCGCGCCGCTCGCCGAGGCGGGCATGCCCGTTCCGGTGCGTTTTCTGCCCGCTTTCGACAACATCCTCCTCGGGCACGCCGACCGGACCCGGGTGATCAGCGACGAGGACCGCAAGAAGGTGATGCCCGGCGGCGCGATGGTGCTGCCCACCTTCCTCGTCGACGGGTTCGTCCACGGAACCTGGTCGGTGAAGAACTCGACGCTGCTCATCTCCCCGTTCCGGCCGCTGACCGCCGCGACCGCCACGGCGGTGCGGGAAGAAGCCGAGCACCTGCTCGCCTTCGTCGCCCCGGACGCGCCCGAACGGAACATCGTGTTCGCCTGACAGATGTTTCGCGCCGATGTCGTGAACCTGGTGGTCGTGTTCTCCGACTGTATGGGGTGACGGGAGGCCGGGATGACCGACGAGCTGCTTGTGGTCCGCTGCCAGCTCGGTGAGCGCGAGGCGTTCGCCGAGTTGGTCCGGGCCTGGCACGAACCGGTGTGGACGTACGTGCGGCGCATGTTGGACGGCGAACGAGCCGACGACGTGACCCAGGAGATCTGGCTCGCCGTGTTCCGGGGGCTGCCCCGGCTGACGGAACCCGGCCGGTTCGCGCCCTGGCTGTTCACCATCGCCAGACGCGCGGTGACCAACCGGCTGCGTGAGGAGTACGGCAGGGCCGAGATCCGGCCGGACGACGAACCGGTCGCCGAGGACCCGGCCGGAGCCGTGGTGGACCGTGCTGAGCTGATCGCCGGGCTGGCCGGTCTGCCGGTGCGGGAACGGGAGATCCTCGTCCTGTTCTACCTGGAGGATCTCTCCCTCGAGGACTGCGCCGAGATCTGCGCGATCCCGGTCGGCACCGTCAAGTCCCGGCTCAACCGGGCCCGTCGCCTGCTGTACGACCATCTGACGGAGAGGGGATACGGCCGTGAATGAGGAGCCTCGCCCACGGGCGGAGGAGATGATCGGTCGGCTGTCACCGATCCTGTCCCCCCGGCGGCGGATCCGCGCCGTCGCGGCCCTGCTGACCGGGCTGACCGGATCGATCTTCGTGACGGCCCTGTGGTCCACCGAGCCCGGGCCGCTGCCGGGCCGTACTCATCTGGCCTTCGCACTGCTCACACTGTTCTGCCTGGCGTGGACCGGCTACGGCGCCTGGGCGATCACGCGGCGGGCGCCGCTGTTCGCTCTGGACCGGGTGATCGCCGCCTGGCTCGCCCTGGCCGCCGCACTGCTGATGACGGTGGTCATGGTGGTGATCGCCGCCACCCGGGGCACCGGCGTGTTCCCGATCCTGGCGGTCAACGCCGTGTTCGTCGTGGTGGCGGTGGTGCTCGCCGTACGCGCTCATGCCCGGCGCGCGGCCCTGCTGCGGCGCAAGCGGGAGTTGAGCGAGCGGGGAGCGCCATGAACGCGGGTCATCCCGACCGCTGAAACCTTCCGGCGCCCGCCGCCATCCGCGAGAGCCGTCCCCGAAAGCCGCTCACGAGAACACCGTCCACGAGAACACCGTCCATGAGAACACCGTCCATGAGAACACCGTCCATGAGAACGCCGTCCGCGAAAGCCGTACATGAGAAAGGAGAGCGACCATGGCACACAACCCTCGCCTGATCCGCCGGAGGTTCGGTCGGACCGGCCTTATCGTGGCGATCCTGGCAGTCGCCGTGCTGCTCGTGATCGGTCTGATCGTGTTTCTGACCTGAACAGTGTCCCGAGGGCTGGTCCGTCGCGGGTGATGACCACAGAAGACACCCCGTAAGGAGGAGCCGCCCATAGCCTCGCTATGGGCGGCCGGGGTCCTGTCCGGCATCCGCTGCCCGCCATGCTGAAGATCCTGGACGGATAGCCGCGACCGGACGCAAACGAGCGCGCAGTTTCCTGCACACGCTGGCGCCACTGATCGTTCCGTCCCTCCCCGAGAGTCAATCTGCCGTATTCGTGTGTCCTGAACGTGAAGGAGAGTTCGATGTAGGCGAATGATCTGGAGCGATGCTGCTCGAACGATGAAGGTTGTGGCCCTTCGGAGCCGCCCTGCGGAGGGAGGCTTCAAACCGCCTCATGCTGCGTTGGCTGAAGACTGTCGTGGTGAGCGATGAGGAAAAGGCGCCCGCGAGGCGTCAGGTGGGGACCGGGAAGGCGAACGCGAGTGAACCACTGATGACGTGTCGAAAGCA